>JACQWN010000175.1:0-26648 GCA_016209245.1 Bacteroidia bacterium | reverse complement strand
AGTGCTAATGCAGGTGTTGGGATAAGCTTTTTATCTAAATAAACAGTCGTCAATATATCTTCTTTGATGATTTTTCGTGGCAAAATTTTATCAACTCCTTTGGCAATTAATCCTGTAAAAGGAAGTATTATAATAACAAGAATAATATTAAACAAGGTATGGGCATTTGCAATTTGTCGTGGAACAATTTCTGCAAACGAAGCAATAACGGCATTTGAAGTAGGTATACCAGGCGATATTCTTGCAACTATATCTGAAAAATAAGGTAACCAGCCAATCATCAGCAGTATACCTATAACTTTTACCATGGTGAATGTATATGCAACTTTTTTAGCTTCCCTGTTAGTGTTAATGCTTGCTAAAATTCCTGTAATAGTGGTGCCAAGATTTGCGCCAAGGATTAAAGGGATGCTGGTTTCGAGATTCAGTAATCCCTGCGTTGCCAGAACTATGAAAATACCAATTGCAGTACCGCTGCTTTGTATCAATACTGTAAAAAGCGCTCCTGTAATTATTCCATATATTGGATTTTTCAATTGTAACAATAAATTCAGGAATGGTTGGTATGACCTTAACGGAGACATTGCTTCCGACATGACATACATTCCAAAGAACAAAATACCAAATCCAAGGATAACCAGTCCAATATTTTTGAGCCGTACAGAACGTGCAAAAAACAATATACCAGCCCCGATACCAATCAGCAATAAGGAATATTCGGCAAACCTGAAAGCTATGAGCTGAACTGTAACTGTTGTACCGATTGATGCACCAAGAAGCACGGCGATTGTCCGTGCATACCGCATTAATCCCGACTGGACAAAACTTATTAGCATAACCGAAGTAGCGCTGCTGCTTTGAATAATTACAGTAATAAAAGCGCCTACCCCCATAGCAAGCACTCTGTTATGTGTAAGCTTGCCAAGAATAGAGCGCATTTTGTCGCCTGCCGCTTTTTGCAGCGCTTCGCTCATTATGTACATCCCGAAAAGAAACAAGCCGAAACCGCCAATAAGCCCTATTATTAGCATGAATAACCAGTTATTTTCGCTTTGTTGTAAAACTGTTGCTATTGTAACTATCAGCATAATCATATAAAATCAATCAGGACAAAAGTAATAAAATGAACTTATTTATACCCAAAGAAATCAAGTTTGTAAAAAATTGAAACAGAAAGGGAGAAAGGGCGAAAGGGAGAAGGGGCGACAATTCGACTAGCTCATTGCACCGCCTTGCTCACCACAGGTTTTATTTTTACAAAACTATTTAATATCACGAGTTCTAATTTTATCGTAATAAAACAAAAGCCGCCCAGTAATACGGATCGTATTTGTTACTCAATTCTTTTTGTGTCAATGTAAATGCAGTTTGAATATTTTGTTTCTCTAATAATTTTGAGTAAAAAACAGTCATAAACTCTTCGGTTTCTTTGTCGGGGATTTGCCAGAGACTCATAATCAGATAATTTACACCTGCAATTTTAAAAGCTCGCTGTAAACCATACACTCCTTCACTACCTTTAATATCGCCGAGTCCGGTCTCACATGCAGACAATACTACCAGCTTTACCTTTCTGAGATCCATCTGCGTCACTTCCTGTGCAGTTAATACTCCATCATTTTCCATACTGAGAAATTCGTCATTCCACACGTTATTAGCTCCAGCAAAAACCAGGCCTGAGCGCATAAGCGGGTTTTTGTTCATAATGTAAGTCCATACTCCATATCCCCGTGTACCAAGCTGTTCATATCTCCGGGAAGAAATTGAGTCATTCCCCCGCTCAGAATTACTCAAAGAAAGAATATCCGGCTCGGGAAAGAAAAAACCATGTGTTGAAATATGTAAAATATCGCACTGTAAGGCGATTTTTTTTAACTTTTCCTCCGAAGCTGCAGCTCCGGTCAGGTAGATGGTCTTTGATTTATCCGATGCAAACGTTTTACTGATATGATCAACTTCGTTTTTCGTTCCTTCAAGATAGCTCCATAGTTTAAAATTTGAACTATCGCCGGAATATTCAATACCTCCGAAAAGTCCTACCGTCAGATCTTGGGCGATGTCGTTTTCCGTTTTCGTTCCTATGTTGCTGGTAGAACTTTGTTGTTCAATATGATATGCATCACATAAAAGCGTATTCTTATCATTGGCAATAGCGGAAAAAGAAATTGTGTGCAACAATCCGCCCGGTGAATAATATATATCTTTTACACCATCAAGGTATTTTTCCAGTGGTTGCCATATCAAATGATACAGCTTGGTATTAAATCTGTTTCGCGGCAATACCTGACTGTATCTTTCGCAGTAAAATGAAAGAATTCAATAGCCGCTTGATTTTGTTTTAAGTTTTCTTTCACATTTTTCCATGAAAAGCTGAACAACTTGTTGTAATTGTTAAATTCAACTGAATTTCGGACGAGATTCTTTTCAAGTTGGTTCGCTTCCTCTTCAAGTTTCTGTGGGTCATTTGTCCGTTTTCCAACCGGAGTTGAATAAAGCTGAAGTATCTCTTTTCTTAATAACAACCATTTTTGATATTCCGCAATCAGGAGGCTATCATTGCTGGTCAGAATAGTGTTCCGCAGCGTTGTGGAGGATTTTAACAGTAATCCTTTTATTTTCGTAGTTATGTCATACACATAACATGATATCTCAGGGTTGGTATTTTTTCGCTCCAAAGCAAATGAATAGAAGCTGGAAAAATCGTTCTTTTTTGTTGCCAGATAAAACTCTTTTTCATTCTCTGACAGGAAGCTGAAATTCTGGCGAATACTTTCAAACATGAGAGGAATATATTCTATATATAATGGTTCTGCCTTGTCAAAGGCAGAACTTCTCTGGTACAAATTTGCATAATTTATCAAAGAAATCATGTAATACGGATGTTTTGTTCCAAAGATATCCTTAAAAATAGTATTAGCCTCTGAATATAAATTTTCTGCTTTTTCGTATTGCCTGTTGTTGGAATATAATGCTGCCAGACCATTCAGCGAATTAGCATAATAACGGTGCTTTTTTCCATGAAGTTGAAAATTTATCTCTTTGGATTCCAATAACAATGATTCGGCTTCTGCAATCTTACCCATATCCTCATACAATAGAGCAAGGTTATTAATACTAATGGAATAGTCATCATGCATGGTTCCGAATTTTTTTTTGTATATATCAATTACTTTTTTGTGCAAAGTTTCGGCATCTGAAAAATTCCCTTGGGATGAATACAATAGGGCAAGGTTTCCTAATACTTTGGCGTAATCCGGATGCTCCGTCCCAACAGATTTTTCCCAGATATTGAGGGCTTCTTTATACATTGCCTCTGTTTTCCTGTTATTTCCTATTTCTTTATACAAATTTCCAAGTGTATTTAAAGAAACTGCATAATCGGGGTGATTTATCCCAATAGTCTTCTCCTTTATTCGCAATGATTCTTTGAACAGGGATTCTGCTTTGGCATAATTACCCATTGTTTTATAAAAACTGGCTAGATTTCCGATAAAATGTGCATATTCCGGATGTTCGGGTCCAAGGGTCTCTCTTACCAATGCAACAGCTTCCTTATATAAGGATTCCGCTATTGAATAATTCCCCATTTCTTCATATAATACCGACAAATTGTTCAGAATTTGAGAATAAAAATGATGTTCCGTACCCAATAACTTTGCAATGATATCCCTTGCATAATAATAATAGAATACTGCCTTCTCATAATCTCCTATTGTCCTGTATAATATAGCTAAATTATTTAGAACCAAAGCATAATTGACCGATGTATCTCTTTTTAATATATCCATCGCTTCAAGATACAAAGGCATTGTTTTAGCATAGTTCCCTTTGTCTTTATATAATCCTGCGAGATTACATAATATTCCTGCGTATTCTGAAGAATCAATTTCTCCGCTTTCTTTAAATATATTAACGGCT
This sequence comes from Bacteroidia bacterium, assembly GCA_016209245.1. GTDB lineage: Bacteria > Bacteroidota > Bacteroidia > Bacteroidales > BM523 > JACQWN01. Next base: position 22,730 of record JACQWN010000175.1, on the reverse strand, counting down.
TCAATATAAAAAGACTCTGCTTTATCGAACTTGCCGAGCATTTCGTTCAGCAAAGCCAGATTACTTAAGGCCGAAGCATACAATGGATGGGTGGCTCCCTGGATCTCTTTTCGCAATTCAACATCTTTTTCGGCATAACTCAGCGATTCTTCATATTTGCCCAGGTAATAATTCACTTGCATCAGAGCTGTCAGAGTATTAGCAACAATAGTATCTTTCTCTCCGGCTTCCGTATATGCCGCCTTTAATGCCTCCTCGGCAAAAATGAGAGCAGAGTCATATTTTTGAGATTCCATGTATGCTTTTCTGAGGGAATCTAGCCTTTGCCACCCCTGTGAATAAGAAAATGTACAAGATATCATACAAAAAAATACAATGATGATTTGAACTGAATATTTCATAACAGGAACACTTTGTTGTACAATCAATCAAAATGGTTATACTAAAAATGGTTAAATTGTTTTATTGTCAAATTGTTATTTGGTTTTTAAGTACTATTTGTAATTATTTCATATTCTATAATTTAGCAATTTGGCAATTCAACAATTTAGCAATTTAACAATTTAACAATTTAACAATGAATATTTTAAAAAGTTAAAAATTAACCCGTTTATAGTATATTAGTTCGTAAATATATAAACTAATTGGATAAAATGCAAGATTTACCCCTTTTGCAGTATAAATCTTAAAATTAATTCGTATCATTCGTGGTTATTTATAAAATTATGAACATAAAAGATTTATATATAAAAGCAATCCGTCTCCAATTCCTTAGTACAGATGAGGGTTTGTACCTATATAATAACTCACCGACTTCGGAATTAATGTTTGTTGCAAACGAAATACGGAAAAAGCTGAATCCGGGGAATATAGTCGGTTGGATTATAGACAGGAATGTCAATATTTCAAATATCTGTAGCTGTTGCTGCAAATTTTGTAATTTTTATCGTCGTAAAAATGCCTCTGATGCGTATATTACTACAATAGAACAATATAAGGAAAAAATTAATCGGCTTTACGAACTTGGCGGTAATCAGTTATTGCTTCAGGGAGGGTTACATCCGGAGCTTGGTTTGAAGTTTTATATGGATTTATTTCAGAAACTAAAGAAGGAGTATCCGTCTCTGAAGCTCCATGCTCTCAGCCCTCCCGAGATTGTGCATATTTCCAGAATGGAAGGTAAAACATACCGGGCGATACTTTTATCTTTAATTGAAGCCGGGCTTGACAGTCTTCCGGGTGGTGGCGCTGAAATACTTTCAGACAGGGTCAGGAAAATTATTTCGCCAAGAAAATGTACATCGGGTGAATGGCTTGAAGTAATGCGACAGGCGCATGCACTCGGTATTAGAACCTCGGCTACAATGATGTTTTGGCATATCGAAACCAAAAAAGAGCGGCTCGAACATCTTGAATTATTACGAAAATTACAATCGGAAAAGTCCAAAAATTCCCCTGGCTTCGTCGCGTTTATTCCATGGCCTTTTCAGGACAAAGGAACAATTCTGGAAAAAAAAGGAATAAAAAACACAATCACGGCCGAAGAGTATATTCGTACATTAGCAATCAGCCGGATTATGTTACCAAATATTAAAACAATACAAGCTTCATGGCTGACTGCAGGAATTGAAACTGCCAAATTATGCCTGCATAGCGGAGCTAATGATATGGGTTCGATAATGATTGAGGAAAATGTAGTATCATCAGCAGGTGTGAACTGGAAAATGGATAAAAATATTATTACACAGGCAATTACTAACGCAGGTTTTATACCTTTTCAAAGGGGTACGGTACCCCTTTGAAAAAAAATTTAGTTGACAATTTTCATCTCATCAATAAGATTTTTTGCATTACCGATTTTTTCGATCACAAACAGCACATACCTGATATCGCAGCAGATACATTTTTGTAATTCGGTTTCATAAGTAATGTCGCCGCTCATTGCCTCCCAGTTTCCATCGAACGCGGCGCCTATTAACTCTCCTTTACTATTTATAACCGGGCTTCCTGAATTACCGCCCGTTATATCATTGTTGGTTATGAAACATATATGTAAAGACCCATCTTTATCGGCATATCTGCCATAATCTTTCGAGTTATATAATTCTTTGAGCCGTTCAGGAACAATAAATTCGTAATTCGATGTATCTTCTTTTTCAATAATGCCCTCAAGGGTAGTATAATAACTATAATAAACCGCATCGGCGGGTTTATAATCGCCAACGGTTCCATAAGTAAGCCGTATTGTAGAGTTTGCATCAGGATAAAATTTTTTGTCTTTTTGCATCTCCATCAACCCTTGGACAAAAAGCCGCATTCCTTTGGAAAATTCAGGCGAATATCGTTGTAAACGGATAAAAACAAATTCTTGAACAATGGCTGTCATTAATTTATATGCCCAGTCGTTAGCAATAACTTTATATGAAGGTTTGTCGAGAAAAGCATAAAAGTTCTCTTCGGTTGAAAAAATTGATTCTTTGAATAGTTCATCTGTAAATTTGTTAATATCCCCTTTATATTTTTTTAAAATTTCTTTAAAAATTTCCAGTTGATATTCTTCAGGCACCTCCTGTAGATATAACTTAAGCAATTCTTTTGTAATATTTTTGTCAACTGCAGAATTATAATCTTTATAAAATTCTTTTGCCGATTCTTTAATCTCAACAGTCATTTCATTGATAAGATCTTTATTATCAGAGGCATTTTGCAATAATTGAACTAATGGCTTGATTCTGGAAGGGAAAATTAATATTTCTCCCCCCTGTAATAAAGCTTCCTCAAGATATTTATTAGCCAAAGCTTTTTCTTTATTCCCGGTATAATAATTTTCTATAAGAGTCAATGCCTCACTATATTTTTCTTTCCGGGCCGATTCCTGGTTTACCCACTTCATAAATTGAGCTTCAATCTCTTGTTTTTTCTCAATAACTTTAAGCCGTTTCAGTCCCCTGTTTTGGCCGATATAATATTTCCAGTAGTTGGCTGTTTGTGCATATTTTGATGCATATTGCAATCTTATTTTTTTATTAATATCCATACCCTGCTTCATCATTTCGAGCTTTTTAGTTCTGATTTTTATAGTTGCAGGGTTGGTTATTTCCAATGCTTCTTTGACCCCGAAGGATGTAAGATATCGTTCTGTACTGCCGGGAAATCCTAAAACCATGGCAAAATCGCCTTTTTGAACACCATTTAATGAAACAGGTAAAAAATGTTTCGGTTTATAAGGAACGTTATTTGCTGAATAAGGGACTCCTTTGCCGTCAGGGCTCATGTAAACTCTAAAAAGACAAAAATCGCCGGTATGCCTTGGCCACATCCAATTATCGGTATCGCCGCCAAATTTTCCAATAGATTCAGGAGGGGCGCCAACAATACGTACATCGTAAAATGTTTCATATACAAAAAGATAGTATTTGTTTTCTTCGAACATGCCTTCAACTGCAGGAATATATTCCGTACTCTTTCTAACCTCCTTTTTTATTTTATGAATTGCGTCACTAATTTTACTGCTTCTTTCCGGTTCGGTCATATTTTCATTTACTTCTGCAAGCACTTTATCTGTGACATCTTCCATATATACCAGAAATGATACACATAAGTCTTCATTCTGAAGCTCTTCTTCATGAGTTTTTGCCCAGAATCCGTTTTTAAGAAAATCCTGCTCAACGGAGCTATGTTGCTGTAAAACATCATAGCCGCAGTGATGATTGGTCAGCATAAGGCCTTCGCCTGATATAAGCTCGCCTGTGCAGAAAAAGCTGAAAGGAGACCTTGCGCCGGCAATACCGCCAATTGCATCTTTCAGGCATGATTTATTTACACTATATATATCTTCCGGTGTTAATTGTATGCCCTTTGCCTTTAAATCATCAAAATTCTGATAAATGGCCGATAAAAGCCACATTCCCTCATCGGCAAAACAAATAGTCGTAATTGACCATATAACTACCACAACGCCAAATATTTTCCTCATAGCATACAAATTTAAAACAGCAAATTAAAACATTTTGGTTCGCCTTTCAAAGTTATTAATAATTTAATTAGTCGTAAAAATAAATTATTCTATTTTTGTAAAAATCTAATAAATTACTCTAAAGCTGTCAGACACTTTTAGAGATATTTTTATTTTAATATTCTGAGCCCACTCTAAAAACCCCTTTAATCTATATTTGACACTAATTACACAAATTTAATATATTGATTATCAATTATATTTTTTAGTGATAATTCGTGAAATTCGTGTCAAAAATACTTTTTAGAGTAGACTCATATTCTTATTATAAAAATAAACATGGACTAATAAATTAATATGTGTCAAAGTGTCTGACAGCTTTTTAAAAACAAGCGTAAAATCGGCTATTTAATGCATAACAAACAAGATATCAGAAATTTAAGCGATGTAGAAATCCAGTCGTTTTTTGTTCAAAATAATGAAAAACCATATCGTATAAAACAACTAAAAGAATGGCTCTGGAAAAAAGGGGCGGGTTCATTTATCGAAATGAGTTCTCTTCCGTTGAACATAAGAGAATTATTAGATAAACATTTCAATATTCATGGCCTTTGCTTAGAAGATACAGCTATAAGCGGTGACGGGTCAATAAAATTTCTTTTCCGACTTTTTGACGGAAAATATATTGAAAGCGTTTTAATTCCAACAGAAAGGAGAGTCACTGCCTGTATCTCTACCCAGGTAGGATGCAAGCTTGGATGCAAATTTTGCGGGTCAGGAAAAATTAAATTTCAGAAAGATTTGTCGATAGGCGAAATTTTTGCCCAGATAATATTTCTGCAAAAAGAATCAAACGCCCGTTATAACAGCAATTTAACAAATATTGTAATAATGGGAATGGGCGAGCCGTTATTGAATTATTTCAATCTTTTACTCGCAATAGAAAAAATAACTTCTGTCGAGGGCTTAAATATTTCACCTCAAAGAGTAACTGTTTCAACGGCAGGCATTCCGGAAATAATCAGGAAATTCGCCGATTTACAAATTAAATTTAATCTGGCTGTCTCACTACATGCAGCAAATAATCATAAAAGAAGCTTTATTATGCCGGTAAATAAGCTTCACAATCTTGACGCCTTATTGGAATCTCTTTTGTATTTTTACAAAAAAACATATAACAAAATTACTTTTGAATATATACTCCTCGATAAATTTAACGACACCTTACAAGACGCAAAAGAATTGGCATTATTATGTAATAAAGTTCCCTGTAAAATAAACATTGTTGAATATAATTCAATTGAGTTATGTGAATTCCAGCAAGCATCCCAGGAAACGCTAAATACATTTGTTGAATTTCTAAGAAAAAAGAATTTTACAGTAAATATAAGAAAAAGCAGGGGAAATGATATTTTTGCAGCTTGCGGACAATTGGCTAACAAAAAAATTTAATATTTTTGTTTGGCAATTTTATACTGAAAGAAAACAAATTTGCTAAAAAAAATATCAATGAATATCGCGAAGCAAATATCCATAAATATCTGATATTAATAGATATTAATAGATATTTGTTGATATTTAGTATAAAATTATTTTTGCAAACTTGATTTCTTTGGGTATAATAATGAATTTTATAAATTCGCGTTTTTAAAAAAATCACTATCTTTGACGCTTAAATTTCTTGATTATGAAAAGAAAATTATTTATCCCTCTCTTTGTATTAATAATATTTTCAGGGTATTCCCAGGAATTATTATTTGATTGGGGCAATTTTTCAGAAATAGATAAAGACACTTATTTCCAAAAATATCTGGGTTCTGATAATGACGGTTATTATTTTATTAAATCGGATAAAATCAATGGTTGTGCTAATGCTAAAGTATGGCTTGAATTTTTCTCAAGCACAATGTATGCCAGAGAATCTTCAAACGAAGTACTTATGCCAAGCATTAATGGTGTCATATCGAGCTATGAAGAAATGTATCTGCTTGATGGAAAGTTTATACTTTTTACCTCTGTTATTGACGAACACCGGAAGCAAAGAATCGGATATGTACAATATATTAACAAAGACGGTACGCTTAAAAATAAACCTAAAGAGATAGGCCAATTACCGACACAGAATGGAGATTTTGGCTATAATTATAAACTTTCACAGGATAAGGCGAATATTTTATTCTGGTACCAGCCATATTTTACTCAATATGCCGACGAAGAGCTGACTTTTAAGGTTTTAGACCCCAATCTTACTGAAATTTTTTCTAAAAAACTTATACTACCTTTAAAAGATAGAACATTCAAAATATTACAGGTGGAATTAGGCAAGAGTGGAAACATCTACTTATCTGTAAAACTTGAAAAAGAAGGCAAGAAAGGAGGAAAAGGTCAGGCATCGGCTGGCAAGCAATACGAATTTGCTATTGTTGCATATAATAAAACAAGAAATGACTTCTTTGTTCAAAATATTGAACTAAAGAAAGACGAACCGGCAAACATGATTTTCGGTCTTAATAAAGATGAAAATATCGGCATAGGCGGTTTTTATTCAAATAAAACAGCCAAAAACAATGAAATTCTTGGGGTTTACTATAAAATGTTCAATCCAAGCATTCAAAAAATCACTAGTGGTCCTCCCGAAGCAAAAAATACTTTCAAAGTATTTGAAAAAGATTTTATGACACAGTTTACACTAAAAAGAATGGGGCCACCTCAATATTTTTATAATTATATACTTAAAGACCTTTTCTTTCTCCAGAACGGCGGTTTTGTTTTCATTGCCGAACATCAATATATTAGCACAGATGAGATAAAAGACCCCGGTTCAAAGGAGATTACATATATCAAATATTTTCATCACAACGACCTTATAGCTGCAGGAGTTGACCAGGAAGGCAATCTTTTGTGGTACCAACGAATTCCCAAAAGTCAATATGGATTGGATGATAATGGCTATTTTTCTTCTTATGTCGCCGAAGCTATTGAAAATAAAATTAAAATTATTTTTAATGACAACCCTTCAAACATAAAAGTGACCGATTTGGAAAAGGTCAAAGAATTTAAAAATAATGTAAAGACCGCTCCAAAAGGCGTTAGTGTTGTTGTATCTGTTTTCAATGACGGAAGCACCGACAAGCTGGAATTATTTAATAATGCCGATTTAAAAACAATTATGGTTCCTTGCACCTTCGGCAAAGCCGGCGACCGCTATATCATCGGCGGATTAAAGGGAAAATATTACAAATTCGGAAGCTTTTCTTTTCAATAACATATAGCGGTATGTAGAGACACGGTGCATCGTGTTTCTACATACCGCATATCGTATATCTCCTTGCACCTTCGGCAAAGTTGCCACAGATTTCTTCGTACTTTTACATCGTTATTTTGAAATTTCAATACATGAACAAGGAGAAAGAAATAATAAAAAGAATTGCAGAATTGCTGCCCAGAAGCGCATTGCAACTTAATGCTTTATTTGAATCGGATTCCGAAATACTTGATTATAACGGAAAAAAAATGCTATTTACGACTGACGAATTTTCAAATGAAGATCTTTTCAGGGATGATGATCCATATATGCTAGGATGGAATTTAACTGCCGGTACAATTAGTGATATTCTGGCAAGCGGAGGAAAACCGTTGTTTTATGCTCATTGCATTGCTCTAAACGAAAAAAAGTGGGATAATGATTATATAGTCCAATTTTCAAAAGGTATTGCAGATGCTCTTAAAAAAACGGGTGCTGCATTTATTGGTGGTGACATAGGACGGTCGGATAATTGGCGATATACAGGAATTGTTATTGGCGAATCGGAAAAACCCCTTACAAGAAAAGGAGCGAAATCGGGAGATATAATATTTATGACAGGAGCCGCAGGGGCCGGCAATTTAGAAGCAGCGATAAAACTATATTCCGACAGAAAAATAATCGATAATATAATTAAAAATTACAAGACCTATTTCAATATAAGAACAGAAGAATCAAGGTTAATAAGAGATTATGCATCATCCTGCATAGATTCAAGCGATGGAATATTGAACGCCCTAAACACAATAGCAGATATAAATGATGTGGGTTATGAAATAGCAGATATTCCATATTTGAAAACCGGCGTTTTAGCATGCAAATTATTGTCAATGCCAAAAACTTTACTTTTTATGGGCGAATGTGGTGAATATGAGCTTGTTTTTACTGTTAAAAATGAAAACGAGGATCTGCTATTGAAATTTGCAAAAACACAAGGTCTTGATATCAAAAAAATTGGAAAAATAAATACCAAATATCGAAAAATACTAATAGAGGGGAAGCGGGAGATAAATTTTAATGGCTTTAATATCAATGCCAGAGATTATGAGAATGTAAAAGATTATCTGAATGATTTGGTTGCCTATATAACGGCTTAAAGGATTAACATACGATACTTATACTTTAAACGGTGTAAATTTCAGCAATCAATCGCGAGTTGGTAGTTGGTAGTTGGTAGTCGGTGTGCTACTACCAACTACCAACTACTACTACCAACTTTTCAAAATGTATAAATTTATCCCATTTGCAGTATAGTATTAAAACAATGGCTAAAAACAAGAAAGTAGTAATAACCGGAATCGCACCAATTACTGCCAATGGTATTGGAAAGGATGAATTATGGAATAATTTGTTGGAGAAGAAATATGTAGTAAAAAAAATTCCTGAAAGATTTGAAAAAACATACCGGTTTAAATCAAAACATTATGTTCCTTTTCCTGAGATATCCCTGCAGGACTATGGTTATAATGTAAAATACAATGGTTTAATGGAAGAACCGTCAAAACTTGCAGTAATTGGAGCGAAAATGGCATTAATTGATTCAGGTTTTGAGATTAAAGATAATAAACTTCTAAAACCGGCAGAATTTAGTAACGCCTCTGTCATACTTGGAATCGGTATGAGCAGCTTAAAATCTGCATTTAACTCTTTTGCAAATCATATAATTGGAAAGAACGCTGATATTCTCGAAGAAATTGGAATTGCTACCGGTTTTAACAGAATGATAATACCATCTGTTATGCCAAATGCGGCATCAAGCTGGATATCAATATTGTTTGGAATCAATGGTCCAAATTATACGATAAATACCGCATGTTCTTCGGGGGCTTATGCTATTGGTGAAGCATTTCAGAAAATCAGGGATGGGTATTTTGATATTATCATCACAGGCGGTGTTGAATGTTTAAAAGACGATACAGGAACAATAATGCGGGGATTCGATGTTCTTGGCACGCTTACAAAGTCGGATGACGGAAGACCTATGCCGTTTTCAAATAAAAGAAGCGGATTTCTGTTCTCCGAAGGTTCGGGTTGTATTTTAATACTCGAAGAATATGAAAAAGCAATAAAGCGCGGAGCCAATATTTATGCTGAAATAATTGGTTTTGAGGCGAATAGCGATGCATATAATATTGTTCAGATGGAAAGCTCAGGAAAACAGGTCAAAAAATTAATAAAAAAAATACTTGCAAATATTAAACCTGATTATATAAATACTCACGGAACAGGGACTATTTTGAATGATATGATAGAATATAAAATCATCAGGGAAATTTTCGGAGATAAGAAAAACCAGCCATTAACAAATTCTACAAAAGGGAATCTGGGGCATAGCATTGGTTCAAGCGGGGCTGTCGAGATTGCTGTCACAGCTCTTTCGGTAAAAAATTCAAAAGTTCATGCAAACCTGGCCGATGATATGTTTGATAATATGAATCTCGCTCACGAAACAATTGATATGGATATTAATTATGCACTGTCATTATCTTATGGCTTTGGAGGGCATAATTCAGCGATATTGTTGAAAAAAATAGTAACTATTTAGGTATGGGCATTATTATACCACCGAAGTACGAAAAATATACGAACATTTCGACAAGCTCAATGCAACGCTTACGAATTACGAAGTGGCCAGCGAATTCGTAATTCGTAAGCGTTGCATTGAGCTTGTCGAAATGTTCGTAAGAAATTCGTACTTCGGTGAAATAATCTGCATGATACAATATTGACCTAAATAGTTACAAAAAATAAAATAATTGGAAAATATCTTAGTTACCGGCGCAGCTGGCTTTATCGGGAGCCATATAGCTGAATATTTCTGTAATAAGAATTTTCCGACATTTTGTTTTATTAAGAAAACAGCTAATCTTCAAAATCTTAAGCAACTGAATGTTGAAATTATTTATGGAGATATTACGGAATATGATACGATAGAAGATGCATTAAAAGGGATTGATTGCGTAATACATGCTGCGGCGCTTGCAAAGGATTGGGGAAAGTACAGGGATTTTTATGATGTTAATGTCACGGGAACACTTAATGTTTTAAAGGCCTGTAAAGAAAATAAAATTGAAAACATAATCATTACTGGTTCAATCTCAAGCTATGGCGAGGAGAATTGCCCTGAAAAAAAAGATGAAACATACCCATACAATTCACATTACCATTATTTGCTTGATAACATCTTTCCCTGTAAAATAAACTATTACAGAGATACAAAAGCATTATCGTCGCAAGAAGCGATAAAATATGCAAAAGAGAACAATTTGAATCTGACAGTAATTGAACCGACATGGGTATATGGAGAAAGGGAATTCAATACGGGCTTTTATGAATATTTAAAAACTGTAAAATCAAACATGCCTTTTTTCCCGGGCAGTAAAAAGAATAAATTTCATGTAATTTATGTGGGAGACCTGGCAAGAGCATATTTTCTCGCTTACATAAAGAACCTGAAAGGAATAAACAGAATAATAGTCGGCAATCAGCAGTCAGATTATATGGGAAAAATATATTCATTATTTTGCAGTGAATTAAACATAAAAAAACCGGCAAACCTTCCTAAAACTCTTATTTATCCTGTCGGATTTGTTATGGAACTGTTTTACACCTTGTTTTTTATTAAAACGCCGCCACTTTTAACACGCGGCAGGGTAAATATGTTTTACGATAATATTGAATATTCAACCGAAAAAGCAAAAAAAATTCTTTCTTTTGTAAATGAATATGGGCTTGAACAAGGAATAAAAAAAACTGTAAAATGGTATAAGGAAAATAGTTATATTTAATATGGAACAATTGACAATTAAAAATATCACAGGTTTTAATAAAAAACTATTCAATATCAGGTTAAAGATATCCTGTTTTTTGTATTTTTCATGGAGGTTGATATTAGGAGATATTAAACTAAAATTCTTTTTTCGTTTCTTTAAAAGATTGCTGTTCTTTTTATTCAAAATGCAGCACAATAAATTTGTAAGAATCGGAAAACAGACAAAAATTAATCTTTATGTACCTGGGTTTCCTTCAAAGGCGTTTTATACTGCATGCCGCAAAGTTCTGGAATTTGACAAAAAAATGCCGGATGTTACAGTCTTGCTCTCTGTTACTTCCGCTTGCAGATATAAGTGCGAACATTGTTACCAGAAATATGATTTAGGTAAAGATGTTGATATTGATGTACTTATTAATGTTATTAAAAAACTTCAGGATAAAGGTGTGGCATTTTTTAATGTTGAAGGCGGTGAACCGTTTATTGTATTCGATAGGTTGAAAAAAGTCTGTGAGGCAATTGATGACAGGTCGGAGATATTAATAAATTCAACAGGCGATGGAATGACTTACGAAAAACTATTTGAATTGAAGAAGCACAAAAACCTGCTTGGCATCATGTTCTCGCTCCATACTTATGAACCTGAAGAATTAAACAGATTTATGGGCGTTCATAATGCATGGGATAATCTAATTAATGGCATACAATTATGTCATCAGGTTGGGATACCGGTTACTTTCAATACCTGCTTACAGAGCGGCGCTTTCTATGATGGAACTTTTGAAAAAATAATGGAAGTTGCCAAGGATTTCAAAGGCGATATTTTGCAACTAATCAAACCTAAACCTGCGGGAGGATGGCTCGAATCGGGCGCAAGCAATTTTTCAGACCAGGATATGGAGCATATTAAAAAGATAGTGCGGGACTATAATCTGAGTAAAGAATATAAGAATTATACTTTTATTTCCTGCATGTTAATCGAGGAAGACAAATCTTTATTCGGCTGTACGGCAGGCGCCACAGATCGTTTTTATATAAATGCAAAAGGAGACCTGCAGCCATGCGAATTTCTGAATATTTCCTTTGGAAATATCAGAACAGATGATTTTAATACTATTTACAATAATATGAGAGAATGGTTCCGGGAACCCGGTGATTGCTGGTTATGTGAAAAATATTCTGCCGATATATATAAACTTTATAAAGATAATAACTTGAAAGCATTACCTTTACCGCCGGAACTTTCAAAGAAAATTTATGAAAAATGGGATAGGGGGGAAATATCTAAGTTTTACAGAGAGATTGGGGAGATATAGTTACATTACACAACCTATTCATGCTTAGCTTCCTGAAAGCCTATATCAAATCTATGCGTCTTTACTATTCTTTTGTTACAGGAATAGCAGGATGTATTGGCGTGTTATTTTATCAATGGGTAGCGACATCGGAAGGTAAGTTAGGAACATCGGAGCTTACAAGAACAATCGAAGCACCAACCCCTGATGAAAAAATACTTGTAATCCTTGTGATACTTTTTCTTAGCTGGGGAATAAATCAAATTTATAATGATTATCTTGGACGAAAAGAAGACAGGATTAATGCGCCGAAACGTCCCATGATTACCGGAGAGCTTCACCCGGGCAAAGCTGTTCTTCTTTCAACTATATTAATGCTTGGCGCTTTGCTTATAACTATTTTCTACCTCGAGCCGATTGCTGTAATTCCTTTAATAGCAGGCGTATTATTAAATGTTCTATATGAATATGCAAAAGGATATGGAATACTCGGAAATATCATTTTTGGTATCATGATAAGCATGTGCGCTTTATATGGATTTTTTGCATCAGGCCCGATGGAAGTATATCTTACAAAAAGCCGGATTAGCGCTTTGGTATTTGTCGCTATTCTTAACGGTTTAATGACCTATTATACATATTTTAAGGATTACCAGGGAGATAAAGCCGCCGGAAAAATGACCATCGTTGTCAAATACGGACTGGAAAAAAACAGAATCATTGCTATTTGTGCGTCTTTTCTGCCAACAGTTTTATTTTTAACAGGTTATTATGGATTCAGAACCTTTGAAATCGAACTGAATAATATTTTTATAATTCTCGGTATACTCACATTCTTTTTGCAGGTCTGGACAGGGGTTCTTTATTACCGTAATCCAATTGGCAGAATGACCCATTATTCCTTAGTTACTAACTTCAGAGCCTGTACATGCGGTCAGGCCACAATAATAGCATTGTTTAATCCAATGCTTGGTATAATACTGTTCCTTCTCGCTTATGTATTTGTAGGATTTCTTTTTAATTTGCATACTAATGTAAAAGCATAAAACTGATAGTATGAATCTAGAGCGTAAAATCCTTTCAATAATAAAAGCGAATATCGAATACAAAGGTGAAATAACCCTTGACAGCAATCTTATCCAAGACTTGGATATTGATTCTTTCAATATGCTTATGCTCATTAATGCTATTGAAGATGAATTTTCTATCCAAGTTGATGAAGCTGATTTTGAGAAACTGAAAATTGTGTCGGATATTATCGAAGTGCTTAAAAGTAAATATTTATGATACAATAATGAACCTTAATAAATTTTATAAAAGATTCCATCTCAACGATGAAATAGTAAAAAAAACGGGCTTTAATCCGTATTATCCTGTTATACAATCAGCCCTTGATGATTTTGTAATAATTGACGGCAAAAAATTTATTAACTTAGCTTCAAATAATTATCTCGGCATTGCAAACGATAAAAGAATAAAACAAGCGGCTATAGGGGCAATTGAAAAATATGGCATCTCTGCATGTGCAACACCTATTGCATCCGGTTATTCAGACCTTTATATGAAGGTATGCAACAAACTATCAGCTTTTTTGGAGCTTGAAGATACAATAATCTATCCTTCCTGTTATCAGGCGAATAATGGATTATTTTCAACAATCTGCTCAAAAGATGATGTTGTGCTCGTTGACCATTACGCCCATTCTTCGTTGATTGAAGGTATCAAAAGTGCAGGATGTAAAATCAGGCCATTTTTGCATAACGATATTGATAATCTTGAAAATAACATCAAAAAGTCAGGCAATTACAGGCAAATTTTTGTTGTCACGGAATCGGTTTTCTCAACAGAAGGCAGCATTGCCCCATTTCGGGAAATAGTAGCTCTTTGTGAGAAATACAATGCTTTGCCAATCATTGATGATTCACACGGAATAGGTGTTATCGGGAAAAACGGAAAAGGAATACTTGAATACTCGAAGAGCAATAATTTTCAGGGTATTTATACTGCATCTCTTGGAAAATCTCTTGCAAATGCAGGAGGAATCATTAGCGGGAAGAAAGACTTTATTGATTATTTAAAATATTACAATCCTCATTTAATCTATTCTACGGTAATTCCCCCTCCAATGCTTGCAGGAATTGAAATGGCACTTGAGATTATAAAGAATGAATTTGCCGCTTTAAGCCAAAAAATGTGGAATTACAAAAAAATGCTGACCACGGCTTTGCTTCAAACCGGCTTTAATCTGACCGACAGCGCTGCGCCAATAATATCAATCAAGGCCGGCAACTCTGAAGAAACAATTTTGCTGTCAAAAAAACTTTATGATAATAATATTTTGTGTACACCTTTTATTTATCCATCAGTTCCCCGTAATGATGGTAAAGTAAGGCTAATTGCCAATGTAAAGCTGAAGGAAACCACAGTCAAAAAAGTTATTGATGTATTTATGAAACTTTTATTACATATATGAAATATTTCCTTATAATGAACCCAATGTCACACGGAGGTAAAAGCAAGAAAAAATTTACGGATATCTTTCAAATGTTGAACAATGTAAATATAAACTATGAATATAAGGAAACAAAATCCATGAACGATGCCTATGAACTTTCGTTAGAGGCTAATAAGAAAAACTATGATATAATTGTAGCAGTCGGAGGCGATGGAACGATAAATCAGGTATTAAACGGATTTTTTAATAAGGAGGGAAAAAGAATCTCTGATACAAAATTTGGAATAATTTATACAGGCACAAGCCCTGAT
The DNA here is from genome assembly GCA_016209245.1 of Bacteroidia bacterium. Lineage (GTDB taxonomy): Bacteria > Bacteroidota > Bacteroidia > Bacteroidales > BM523 > JACQWN01. Next base: position 7,638 of record JACQWN010000175.1, on the reverse strand, counting down.
TTTTGCAAGAGCTATAATATTCCGGTAAATATTAAGGATGCTGTTGAAGTTTTATCGCTGCGAAATACAAGAAAAATTCAGATAGGTAAAGCATCGTTCTCGGCAGAAAACATTAAAAAGCTTGATGGAAAAAGCATTGATGCAAATGACCTGCATGAAGTACGGTACTTTGGTTGTTGTGCAAATATAGGACTTGGTGCCGCATTGGCGCGAAGCGCTAACAGCGGTATCCGTAAATATCTCGGTGATTTTTTTGGTACATTTATTTCTCTGTTCAAGATTTTAATCGTATATAAAGCAAATGACAGCATTGTGGTCAGGGGTGAGAAAAAACATATAATTAAAAAGCTTTACAATATCTCTGTAGGAAGAACAAAATATATTGCTTCAGGAATACAAGTAGCCAACGATTTAGCAGATTGCGACGGAAGATTCTATTGCCTGACAGTCAGTAAATTGAACTTATTTAATACTTTCTGTGTTATAAAAAGGGTCTATTCAGGAAAAAAATTTGATAGCAGCGATTTTTTATCCCTTGAATATCTGAAGAATATTGAAATATATGGTAATTATTTGAATCCCGAAATTGAATTTGATGGTGACCCTGCCGGATTTTTACCTTGTAGAATTGAGATCGCAGAAGATGAGCTGGATTTGATTGTTAGAGGATGATAAATAATCCCGGCCTATCATAATTTATTATTTTCGTTACTATTTAGGTCATCATTTTTTATCATAGATTATTTCACCGAAGTACGAATTTGTTACGAACATTTCGACAAGCTCAATGCAACGCTTACGAATTACGAATCTGCCAACCGGCGAATCACTTCGTAATTCGTAAGCGTTGCATTGAGCTTGTCGAAATGTTCGTATTTTTTTTCGTACTTCGATGGGATAATAACGTCCATACCTAAATAGTTACTTACTTTTTCAATAAAAAATCCTGAATATTCATCCACCTGATTCCTTTACGCGATGTTTCAAATCCTTTATCAAGTGAAAGAACGAGTTTGGGAAAATGGTCATTAATAGATTCAAGTGAACGATATTCCCGGTCAATTGTTTTATTGCCGGATAGAGTCATACAAATTTGAATATAAAGTTTTTCATTCCCTTTTTCAGCAATAAAATCAATCTCGGTATTATTCCATTTTCCTATGTAAACAGCATAACCGGAGCAAAACAAATCAAGCATGACTATATTCTCAAGAAGTCCCGGCAAATGTTCCGGAGTATATCCGATTGTAGCGAATTGAAAGCCGGTATCACATAAATAATATTTTTCCAGGCTTTCGAGCATGCGCTTCCCCCTAATATCATATCGTTTGACCTGATAAGCCAGAAATGCATTACAGGAATATTGAATATAATTTTGCACTGTTTCAATGGATATTTTTCGCTTCTGTGATTTGAGAAATTCACTGATTCTGTTTGCCGACGTAATATTTCCACAGTTATCAATCAGGTAATGAGTAATTTTTTCCAACATGTAAGCATCACGGACATCATAACGCATTACTATGTCTTTTAACAATATGGTATTAAATACAGACTGAATATATTGACTTACAACAATATCGTTCCATTCAAGAATATGTATTCCGGGGAAACCGCCATATTTCAGAAAAAAATCGAAAGCTTTATCAATCGGAAGCTTTTTCCCCATATTTTCAGCTAATTCAATAAATTCGCTAAAAGAGAGAGTTTGCATTTTGAGCTCAATATAGCGGCCTGATAACAAAGTGGCTAATTCCGATGAAAGCAGCCGTGCATTCGACCCTGTTATATATATATCTGTTTGCTTTTCTGCAAGCAATGATGCTATTGCCTTTTCCCAGTTTTCAATTTCCTGGATTTCGTCAACAAGTAAAAAAGCAGGCTGTCTGGAATTTTTTAATTTGGTTTTGACAAATTTGTGCAATTCTTTATAATTGCTTATATAATCAAATTCAACCAATTCTTTATTTATATAAATTATCTCATTTTCATCTGCACCCGATTCTTGCAAATAACTAATGATTTGCTGTAAAAAAGTGCTTTTACCACATCTTCTAACACCGGTAATTGCCTTAATGATAGGTTTCCGTATAAAAGGAGTGATAGAATTAAGATATTTAGTTCGTTTTATCATATTCTAAATATTTTTTCGATTATAAACGAAAAAGTACAAAGATATATAAATTATTTCAACTATAAATGAAAAAAATTTTTTTTACATAGTTATTAACAATTAGGTGTTAATTTAGGGTTAGAATATATATCAATAGCCCCGTCCTTTGGTTAGTGAGCTTGTCGAACTACAGGGCGGGGTTGAGGAAAAATGCCGTTGGCCTCCCCCCTGCGAAATTTGGAATGTAGAGACGTTGCATGCAACGTCTCTACATTCCAAATTTCGCAGGGAAAGAGGGTGGAGATACGCTTTCCATTTTAAACCCCGCTTAAAAGACGGGGCTATTGATATATTCAAATTAAAATTTATGAATTAATCCGCCTAAAAAAGAGAAAACTGTTTCTCAATCAATTTAAATGATTTCCGATGGTATGGCGTAATTCCGTATTTGGCAATTGCCTGCCTGTGTTCTAATGTTGGATATCCTTTGTTTTTCGCCCAATTGTATTCAGGAAATTTTTTATGCAGCTCGAGCATATAATCATCACGATATGTTTTGGCAAGAACCGATGCGGCTGCAATTGAATAATATTTACTATCGCCCTTAACAATACATTTATGCGGAATATTCTTAAATTTTATGAAGCGATTGCCATCTACAATAATATGTTCCGGAACCACATGAAGCCGATTTAACGCTTTATGCATTGCAAATATAGAGGCCTTAAGTATATTTAACTTATCAATTTCATTATTAGAGAGCATTGCTACGGCATAACCGACAGCATATTTTTTGATTTCATCCCGTAAACTATATCGCTGTGCCGGGCTTAATAATTTTGAATCGTTTAATATTGGATGTGAAAAATTATCAGGCAGGATAACGGCAGCGGTAAACACAGGACCGGCAAGGCATCCCCTGCCGGCTTCGTCGCAGCCCGCTTCAATGTAACCGGATTTATATCTGCTTTTCAGGGAGCTATGCTTCATTTAAATTCTTTTTTCTGTCGGCCTCTACCCCTGTTTCACCTCAACCCTTTTTCCGTCAAAGGCAATTCCCAATTTGAGGATATCTTTTATTCCTTTGGCAATTAAAGCCTTTTCGTATTGTTTTTCTTCTATCTGTTCAAGTGCTGCATTTACTGCCTCATCAAGCGTTTCATTCTTCAAATGGCTCAATCGTTTCAATTCGATGATGAATCCTGGTTTTCCTTTGTCTGTCATATGGTTGATAATAATATCACATCTTCCGTATCCTGCCTCTTTCTCAGAATTTACCTCGTATTCATCATGTAAATTTACGAACAATCCCAATAAAAATGCCTGATACACTTTTTCAGTATCCTCACCGCCGAAATTGTAATAACTGAAAACATTAAGCATAAAATCCTGCAGTATTTCATGAAAAATTTCGATTTCTTTTTTCAGCAATGCCTGAAGAAGTTGCTGTACTCTCTGGCTGCCGGCGCTTTCGGAAAGCCAGTGTATAATAATACTTTCAAATAAAAACTGTACTTCGATATTCGGGATTAAAATTTCAAAAGTTATATTTTTCCCCTTCTGTTCTTTGTTAAACGCTTTTAAGTACCCGCTGAATAGAAGAAAGCTCCAGACAGCATCTTCAGAAGTGTCTAAATCCCGGAAAACTGTATGCGTTTCAATGACTTTTCTTAGACTCTCGCCCGACATCAATTGATGCAATTCTTGTTTAAGCTTTGTGCTGCCCTTTATTATCAGATCTTTGACAATGTCATTCGAGCTTGTATTGACCCAGTGAGGTTGTAGTCCTTCCCTGTGACGGTTTACGTAATTTAGTATAGACCATGGATTATACATGACCTTATCGCCAAAAATATAACCGTTGTACCATTGTTGTACGCCGGCAAGTTTATCCTCAAGATTATATTCAATTATTATTTTTTCAACCTCTGTTTCAGACAAGCCGAATTTATCCGAAAATTCATAATTCAATACTGTCGCAGTGATAATATTATTCAGACCGGAAAAAATACTCTCTTTTGCTACCCGAAGAATACCTGTCAGCACTGCCTTTTCAAGATGAACATTGTCTTTCAGCCCGCCGCCCAGAAAATTACGCATGAAATTTATCATTTCGTTATAATATCCGTAAAAATACGCAGAATGGATAGGAGTATCGTATTCGTCTATTAGTAAAATCACATTCCGTTTATGATACCGGCGAAGGAGTTCCGTTAATTTCAATAGACTATCTTCATATTCTTCCTGTATGGCGTTTTTTTGCAAAATATTTTTAATATATGACTTATCTTCGATGTCAATATCATTGCTGTTTAATAAATATTTATGTTGCTTAAAAATATCAGAAATTAAACTGCTGATTTTTTTATATGCGCTTCCCCAGTTTAACTTTTTAACATCTTTAAAAGTAAGGAATATAACCGGATATTGACCTTGCTTTTCAGTATATTCTTTACCGGCACTCCAGATAGCTTGATACTGAAACAAATATTGCATTGACTCATCTGTCTTTTCAAAAAAATATCTTAATGTGCTAATATTCAATGTTTTGCCAAACCTCCGCGGGCGGGTAATTAGAATAATCTCTTCACCTGCATCAAGTATTTCTTTTATTATCAGAGTCTTGTCCAAATAATAATAGTTGCCTTCTATTATTTTTTTATAGTCCGATATTCCAAGAGGCAATTTTCTTTTCATAAACAATTGGATTATCTTTGTACGGTACAAATATACCAAATCCTGTACAAACAGCAAAAATTCCATTGCTGTATTTTGCTATATACATTTTTTATTTATTTTTACCTCTGTCTTATAACAGCAATTTAGGTATCATCTCAATACATGCAGGGAAATAAGGGAAAGTGAGAAAGTGAAACAATGAGAAAGTGTGCACAGTCTCACTTTCTCATTGTCTCACTTTCATACTTTCAAATCCCTTACCTGTAAATATGGAGAAGTTACCAATTTAGCAATTATATTTTTATCCCCATCACAGTTATGTCATCTATCTGTTCGTACTTTTTACCATCAAAATTCATCCATTTATCTAACGCCATTTCAATTTGCTCGCCTTGTTCCTTCATCAGCAGGTGCGATGTTTCGGCTAATAATTTTTTGAATGCCAAATATTTGAATTTCTTGCCTTTAGGTCCGCCGAACTGGTCGGGGTAACCGTCGGAAAAAAGGTACAGCTTATCGCCTGAATTCAGTTGTATTTCATGGTTTGTAAAGCCGTCCATTTTTATATGAACGGCTACGGGCATTTTGTTTGGCTTGATTTCGATGACCTGACCCGCAAGGTCTCCGCTATCAAGGCTCGAGCTATCGCGTTGCTCCGAACTTTTATTAATATGACCTTGGGGATCGGGATTTCGAATAATCCATAATGGGTTGTTAGCCCCTGCCCATTGGGTCGTATACGACCGGCCCGCCGGATTCCGACCCGCAAGGTCATCATATTCAACGTCACTGCCGTTTCTAAAGGTACCACTTTTGGTTAGGTGACCTTGCGGGTCATAATCCGGCGGGCCGGTCGAAATATTAATCGCCACCAGACTCATATCCATACCATCCTTCTGGGTTCCTTCTTCACCTGTTTGTTTCAATGCCTCGATTATGGACGCCCGCAGTTGATTTAACACCATTGCCGCATTGGTAACCTCTTTTTTCCTTACTATTTCATTTAAAAACGAAACGCCTAACATTGACATAAATGCACCGGGCACACCGTGACCAGTGCAGTCAACGACGGCTACGACAAGGTAACCGGATACAAACGTCGCCCAGAAAAAATCGCCGGAAACCACGTCTTTGGGCCGGAAAAAGATGAAATGTTCCATAAAGGTTTCACCTTTCCCAAAGGTGAAACCTTTACTAAGATCGGGCAGCACCGCCTGCTGTATCCGTTTAGCGTAATTGATGCTGTCGGTAATATCGCCGTATAGCTCTTCGATTTTTTCTTTCTGCTGCCGGATACTGGCGGTTGCACGATTTATCTTATGTTGCAACAGCCGGTTCTTACGGCGCAAGTTCCATGAAAACAGCAATGCAGTGAGCGACAGCAGCAGCAGCAAGCACAGCCCGTACAGCGAATACGCCCACCAGGTGCGGTACCACGGCGGTTTAATTACAAACTTATATTCTGCAATCGTGCTTTCGTGCCGGTAGATATTCTTCGCCTTTACCCTGAAAACATACGTGCCTTCACCGAGGTTTGTGTAAACGGCTTTGTTCTCGTTCTTCCATTTTGTCCACACGGTATCGTAGCCCTCTAACTGCCACGAATACACCAGCTTGTCGGGTCTTTCAAAAAACGGCGCGGCAAATTGGATGGTTATGGAATTGTCTTTGTATGCGAGGGTGGGGAGCATCCATTCGGGCTGATGGCGGGTGATTTTGCGGCTGTAGGGAGACGCCTGACCCGCAAGGTCATCATATTCAACGTCACTGCCGTTTCTAAAGGCACCATTTTTGGTTAGGTGACCTTGCGGGTCATAATCCCAAAATTCCCCCCAGAATATCACGCTGTCGTTTGCCACCGAAACCTGCCGTATGAGCGTATGATACACCGGCTTGTAATTTTTCCTTACCCTGCTGTCGTACCGTATTATGCCATCGGCGCCGCCAAACCATACAATACCGCCACTGTCGGGACATAGAGCGTTAATCTGTCCGATGTCAAAGCAAAGAAAAGGGATGGTGTCGAGAATGGTTTTATTATCAGTTAAAATTACTCTTTTAATGATCCCTTCACCCTTTGAAGCCGTTAGCCAAACATCAGTATTTTTATTTGCTAATCTAAAAACCGCTACAGTTGTATCCACAAAAAATTCACCCAGCGTTGAATCATGCACAAAGCTGAAAGTGCGCCGGTTGCGGTACTGCGCGTTTAATTCAGTGGAACTGGCGGCAGTAACATATTTAAACAGACCTTTATCGGTGCCAAACACCACCATGGGAGCTCCGGCGCCAGAAGCGCCGAGGTGGAAAGCCTGAATTACGCCCGTCGGCAAGCCGTGAGCAGTGTCAAAATACTGCACGGCATATTTTGTGAAATCGGCGTTAAACCTGATAAGGGCGGCGCCGGCATACCGGAAATCCGCCCAGAAGGAATAGATTTGGGATTTAGAATTTAGGATTTGGGATTTGGGGCTTGAGACTTGGAATTTGGGGCTTGGGACTTGGGACTTGGAACTTGGAACTTGGGACTTGGAACTTGTGGCTTTCCACAGGGTATCTGGTACAGGAATTGAATCGAGCGAAAAATCCTGTTTCAGCGAAATTATTTCATCGGGAAAGCCCCCAATTACCGTGAGGGTTTTCCAGCCGGTATTACCTGGAACATGTTCAGCGTGTTTTACCACCACGGCAAGCCCTTGTCTACCGCCGGTAAGGAGCACATCGTCCCTGCCCTTTACATCGCTGAGAGCATAAGACATAATACCTGCCACCTTTACCGCCTCGATACCGGGGATAAATCCATCAGCGGCCCCAGGTTCCATGTTTCCGGTTTTCTTTTCATTAAT
>JACQWN010000174.1 GCA_016209245.1 Bacteroidia bacterium | reverse complement strand
TCAAAAGGATAAGGTAACTTCTACAGTATTTGCATGGCTTTATAACGTTCTATCCGCTTTAATGTATCTAAAACATCCGATGCTTGGTTAGGAGTCATTCGGTTTCGTTTGAATAATAATTTGAAAATTGATTGCAAAATTGTGATTTATTTATTTATCTTGACACGTGAATAAAACTTTTTATCATCAGCGGTATGTTGAAAACATTATAGCAAAAAATTTGTAAAATTCGTATCTTTTTTTACCACTTTTCACAAAAGTTTTTTCATATAGCTAAAGTGTTACAAAAAATCAAATTTGTAAGTTTGGTAAAAACAGCGTTTGTTTTTGATTGGCGTAGCCCAATGGTGCGAAGCACAGTAACATGTAAAGTGCTGTTATGGTATATCCGTTTTTTGTCTTTTTCGTTTTTTGTCCGATGGCTGTCTTACTAATAATTTCATAATATTTTCCATTCTAACGTAAATTAATTTTGTCAATAATAATCAATAAATTCATTAGTTATGATTTGTCTTGTCGATTTTTCATACAGCTTGCCTCTAACGTTAAGGATTGTATGTTCAGTTTCGTCACAAACCATTCAACAAAAGTAGTAAGATATTTTTATTCCTTCCCATTCCAGCTTAAGCACTCCGGTAAATAATATTTTGGTCGCACTGATGATTTGATTTATATTCGATACCGAAATCCGATTCTCAGATGTAAGGTACTCCCCATTTTTTAGACCATGAAATCGTATTTCTCAAGGTGATACAAAATTAATAAATTTTTTTAAAAATAATATTTCTGGGTTACCTTTTTCTTTTTTTTTTATTAATAGTAAAATTATAAATGTTTAATTTAAAAAACAAATAATTATGAAAAAATCAGCTTGTTTATTTTTAGTTGCTTTAAGCATTGTCGCTTTATCTGCATGTAAAACTTCAACAAAACCTGAAAATCAGGAAGGGGACTCTCTCAGCGTTGAAAATATAGTCAATACACTTGATGAAGGTTTAGTAACCGATACCGGTAAAACAGACACTGTAAAAGTAAAATAATTAAATTAATCGGGGTGAGAAGTCGCACCCCGACTAATTTTAATATGTTCTTTGTTGTGGCTTTCTCGGAGGTTCAGGTTTTTGCTGAAGCGGTTTTTGCAGAAGTACTTTCCGTGAGAGGCGCAATTTCCCTGTTCTTTCAATTTCGATAAGCTTAACTTCGACTTGTTCGCCTTCTTTCAGAACGTCTTCGACTGTATTAATCCGTTTCCAGTCGATTTCCGATATATGCAATAAACCTTGACGGCCGGGCAATATTTCAACAAAAGCTCCAAACGAAACAATTCCTTTAACCACGCCTTTGTATATTTTCCCTACTTCAGGAACTTCGACGATAGATTTGATGCGGTAAATAGCCGCTTCGATAGATTCTTTGTTTGATGCAACAATTTCGATAATTCCTTTATCATCAACTTCTTCGATGACTATAGTTGCTCCTGTATCTGCCTGAATACTTTGAATAACTTTTCCTCCCGGGCCAATTACAGCGCCAATATATTCTTTGGCAATAACAATTTTTTCGACTCTCGGTGCATGTGGCTTAAATTCAGGACGTGGTTCAGGCAATACTTCCAGCATTTTTTCAAGAATAAATAATCTGCCATTTTTCGCTTGTTCAAGCGCTTGGGCAAGAATTTCGAACGATATACCTTTGACTTTAATATCCATCTGGCATGCAAGTATGCCGTCTTTTGTACCTGTAACTTTAAAATCCATATCGCCGAGATGGTCTTCATCGCCTAAAATATCGGAAAGAATGATATATTTATCTGAAGAAAATGTCACTAAGCCCATTGCGATTCCCGATACAGGTTTATGTATTTGCAAGCCGGAATCCATAAGTGCGAGTGTTCCTGCGCAAACCGTAGCCATCGAAGATGAACCGTTCGATTCGAGAATATCGGAAACAACCCTTACAGAATATGGATTTATTGTTTCATCAGTTGGTATCATTCTTTTAAGCGAACGATTAGCAAGATTTCCATGCCCGACTTCTCTGCGTGAAACGCCTCGTAACGGACGCGCATCACCGGTAGAGAAAGGGGGAAAATTATAATGCAATAAAAATTTATCCCGCCCTTGTTCCAAGACTTCATCAATAATTTTTTCGTCAAGCTTGGTTCCAAAGGTTACGGTTGTCAACGATTGCGTCTCACCCCTGGTAAATAAGGCAGAACCATGTGCAGCAGGCAAACAATCAACTTCACAATAGATTGGCCTGATTTCATCCGCCTTTCTTCCGTCAATTCGTTTGCCTTCTTTAAGCAAAAGATCTCTTAATGCCTGTTTTTCAATATCATGAAAATATTTATTTATTAATTGCTCGTCTGTTTCTTCTTCTTTATGTTCGGTTAAATATTTTATAATAAAATCTTCTTTAACTGCCTCGAATGCCTCTCGTCGTTTAGCTTTAATATTGATTTCTGATTTAGCAATCTCATAAAATTTATTATACTCATTAAAAATCAGTTCCTTTAGTTCAGGATCTTCTTTTATTATTGTTATTCTTTTATCAATTGTACCAATTTCATTTGCAAAATCAACCTGCGCTTTACATTGCACTTTTATTGCCTCATGTGCGAATTTCAATGCTTCGAGCATATCGGTTTCGGAAACTTCGTGCATTTCCCCTTCAACCATAATAATATTTTCAGAAGTAGCCCCTACAATTAGTTCAATATCGGCTTCTTCAATCTCGCTAAATGACGGATTAATTTTGTAATGCCCGTTTATTCTTACAATTCTGACTTCGGAAATAGGACCATTAAAAGGAATATTAGAAACAGACAGGGCGGCAGATGCGGCAAGCCCTGCTAATGCATCAGGTATGATTTCTTTATCGGCAGAGATTAAATAAATATTTACAAAAGTTTCGAAATTATAACCTTCAGGAAATAAGGGCCTTAATGCTCGATCAACTAATCGTGCAGTTAATACTTCTTTATCCGACGGTCTGCCTTCTCTTTTAAAAAAGCCACCCGGAAATCTCCCGGCGGCAGCAAAATTTTCCCTGTAGTCAACAGACAACGGGAGAAAATCAATATCTTCTTTGGCTTCCTTCGACGATACTACTGTTGCAAGCAACATGGTTCGTCCCAGCTTTATTACAACAGCTCCGTCAGCTTGTCTGGCAAGTTTCCCGGTTTCTATTGTAATAATTCTTCCATCGCCTAAATCAATATTTTTTTGAAATATTTTAAACATATTAATTATTATTTAGATTATTTTATATACTAAAATTATTATTCCACCGAAGTACGAACATTTCAACAAGCTCATTTCGACAAATGCCACAGTGAGCTTGTCGAACTGCTCAATGCATCGCAATGCAACGCTTACGAATTACGAAGATTACATCGTGTGATGTTCAACCGCATTGTAAATATTTATCAATGTGTAAATTCGTAATTCGTATATTCGTAAAAAATTCGTACTTCGATTGGATAATCAACAAAAAATCAGGTTTTGCCTTTTTTATATCGTTTATTTACGAAGATTTAATGTTTTTACGATATTTCGATACCTTCCAATATCCTTGTCTTTTAAATAATCAAGCAGCTGTCTTCGTTTGCCTACAAGCTTAAGTAAAGAGCGCTGCGTACTAAAATCTTTTTCATGAGTTTTGAGATGTTCAGTAAGGTGTTGTATCCTCTGAGAATATAAGGCAATTTGTGCTTCAGGAGAGCCGGTATCAGTCTCAGATTTCCCATATGTTTTGAAAATCTCTTTTTTGGCTTCAATTGTAAGTTCCATTTTTACGATTGTTTATATATTTTATTTAAAAACTTGCAAATATAATCAATTTTTTTAAATGCAATATTATATCCAAAGAAATCAGGTTTGCAAAAATATTTTTAAACTAAATATCAACAAATATCTATTAATGTCTATTAATATCAGATATTTATGGATATTTGCTTCGCAATATTAGTTGATATTTTTTTTACAAATTCATTTTCTTTCAGTATATTATTGATAAATATTTTAAGAGCGGTATTGCTGCTTCTTCTTCATTCTTCCCGCTTTTTCCAGAGCTTCGCAGATAATCCATTCCAATTGTCCGTTGGTACTGCGGAATTCATCGGCAGCCCATTTTTCAATTGCTTTCAGAATTTCAGGATTCAATCTTAATACAAAAGGTTTCTTATATACCATAGATTATCTTATTGATTAAGCGTGCCTGTATTGATGACCGGGTGTGCTGATTTATCCGAGCAAAGGACAACCTTTATCGGCTCACTGTCGAAATTACGCGCCCGGAGTGAAATATTCTTTTTTGCATAACATTAGAAAAATATATATATTTCAGCGTTTTTTCAGATTACTAAACAGTAACATTTTAATCTAATATTATGAAAACAAAATTATTTATTGGTCTAATAATCCTTCTTTTCAGTAAAGGATTATTTTCACAAATAAGCACTTTTCAGCGTATTTTCAGCACAGATTCGCTGGATGCAGGGTACTCTGTCATTCAATCTTCAGACGGGGGATATATAATTACAGGACATACAAAAGGTGCCGGAGCAGGAAATAAAGATTTACTAGTGATAAAAACAGATAATAAAGGTGATATTATATGGTCAAAAACTTATGGCACCCCTTTGTCCGAACAAGGAAATTACATTATGGCAACACCGGATGGAGGATTTACTATAGCAGGTGAAATATTCAAAATAGGAGGCTCGCTTCAGAGTGATATATACCTGCTTCATTTTAATTCCGATGGCGATACTTTGTGGAAAAAATCTTATGGAAACGATGATAATGAATTTGGTTATTATGTTCAGCAAACCATTGATGAAGGCTATATTATTGCAGGAAATAAAGGGCAAAATGGAGTTATCATAAAAACTGATTTGTGGGGTGATACATTATGGACTCGCTCTTTAGGCTCATTTTGGGGAACACAATCGGATGCTAAATTCCATAGCATAAAAGAAATACCTGATAGCGGCTATATTATCGGGGCAAGCGGTTATGGAGACATGTACCACCGTTTAATACGTCTTGATAACTGGGGAGATACAATTTGGACCAAAGACTATGGAGATGATATAGGCACTTATTTTGTAACTTATGAAGTATTCCGGATGGCGGATGGCGGATATGCACTTATTGGCGGTTCAGGAACTGATATTAATATTATCAGGACCAATAACACAGGAGATACATTATGGACACGCCGTTTCGGAACAAGCATGATTGATTGCGGATTTGCCGCCTGTAAAACAACAGATGACAGTTTTGTAATAACAGGCAGGTACGACTATATGGGAACAGATGAACGGCTTCCAATAATTAAGCTCAGTAGTAATGGCGAACTGCTATGGGCAAAGTCGCTCAGCTATATTTCCCATCCGACAGCTCTTGATGAAGGAATCGGCATACAACAGACAAATGACGGCGGGTATATCGTTACAGGATTTACTCAGAACTTTAACGAGCCAAATGGAAATGTTCTTTTAATAAAAACCGACCAGGACGGGAACAGCAGTGGCTGCAATCAATCTGATATTATTGATTATATATTTTCATCCATACCCGGTTTAATAGTCTATGATGCCACAGGGACAACGATTGAAAACTCTGTAATAACAGTTTCAGGTACAACAACTGTAGTTAATTATGTTACTTTAATTTCAAACAATATTACACCCGGTATAACATCTGTTGTTACCGATGCAACATGCTTTGAAGGAAGCAATGGCACTATTGATATTACTATACAAAACGGAACAGCTCCATTTTCTTATAATTGGTCAAACGGAGCGACTACGGAAGATAATACAGGTTTATCAGCCGGTATTTATAGTGTTATTGTTACTGATGCAAACGGATGCAGCTTAATTAATATGGATACTATTTCTCAACCCGCCTTATACTTTTTTATGGTCTGATGGCAGTACTACCGAAGATTTATATAATATTCCTGCAGGTATGTATTTTGTCACGATTACCGATACAAATCTTTGTACATATACCGATACTGCTGAAGTATTGCCTGCACCGGTTATTACAATTGATAAAAATATTTACAACATTACCTGTTATGGATATAATAACGGGGCTATTGCTATTATTCCATCAGGCGGTGTGTCTCCATATTTTTTTAATTGGTCAACCGGTGAAGTAACCGATAGTATTATGGGTTTATCGGCAGGAATTTATTATGTCACCGTTACTGATGAAGCATATTGTTCCGTTACTGATTCTATTATATTGTCACAACCTTCTCAATTATCAACAAATTATACTGCAACCGATATTACATGCGCAGGACTAACTGATGGGACAATTTCCGTCACTGCATCTGGAGGTACTCCTCCGTACATATATACAATTTCTTATGGAGATTTTTGGGATTCACTGGGAGTCTTCACAGAATTATCTTCAATGCCATATCAGCTTATTACACAAGATTTCAATTATTGCGAACATACTGATACAATATTTATCAACTCACCTTCTCCTTTATCAATAATATCCCAAAATTCAACATATATTTCCTGTCATGGTGCAAATGACGGAACAATTAATGTTGTTGCTTCAGGAGGAACAGGCACAATTCAATATTCCATTGATAGCCTGAACTGGCAGACTTCCGGTGACTTTACAAATCTTGGAGCCGATTTTTTCACAGTTCATATAAAGGATGCAAATAATTGCACTACAACCGCCGGTCAATTTTTGATATATGAGCCAACTATGCTTAATCTCGATACATCGGTTGTTAATTCCAACTGCGTCATGGGCGATGGCTCCGCTAATGTTATCGTTTCAGGTGGTACAATGCCATATCAATACTTATGGTCAACCGGTGAAACTTATGATACAATTATTGGTTTATATGCCGGAACATACACCGTAACCGTGACCGATTATAACCTTTGTTCTGCATCAATTTCAGCCATAGTCAACGATATTTCCGCCGGCACTATATCATTTATCAATGTTATTGATAATCCCTGCCGCGGAAATTGTTCTGGTCAGGCCGAAGTTCAAATGACCGGTGGGATTTCGCCTTTTACTTATATGTGGTCAACAGGCGAAACCATTAATATTATTGATAGTCTCTGTGCCGGAACCTACCAGGTGACTGTCACCGGTGCTGATGAATGTGTGTCACTTTCAAGCATAAATATCACCGAACCCAATGAATTAATTATTTCGGTAATTGGAACCGACATAACATGTTATGGCGCTGCCGATGGTACGGTAACCGCAAATGTATCGGGTGGCACATTCCCATATTTTTATCTTTGGAATATGGGATGTACAGACGTTACATGTAACGTCT
>JACQWN010000110.1 GCA_016209245.1 Bacteroidia bacterium | reverse complement strand
ATTTATTTATTTATCTTTACACGTGAATAAAACTTTTTATCATCAGCGGCATGTTGAAAAAATTATAGCAAAAAATTTGTAAAATTCGTATCTTTTTTTACCACTTTTCACAAAAGTTTTTTCATATAGCTAAAGTGTTACTATAATAGTAATATCAGACTTCTTAAAAAATGATTTGAAATCCTAGTTATTTCGTTCGATTTTTCAGAGCGAATGTCCAATTATATCGTATATTGCGGACATTTTCAATACTGATAGGCATTTAAGGATGATTCATTTTTTGCTTTTTAAGAAGTCTGATGTTTTATGTAAAATTTTATTCTGTAAATATCAGGTAAATGTAATTAATTTGATTAAATATCAATAATTGTTATTTAACAATTATTTTTTATAACAAATATATACTTTTGCATTTTTGTTACTATTGTCTTGACAATTTAAAAATTAAACATTGAAAACAATTTTTTAATCCAGACCTCACAGGTTTTAGAAACCTGTGAGGTCTTAAAATTAAATTGTCGCAACACTATTTATACTACAAAATGCCTAGAATGATGGAAATGACCATAAACGCAGAATTGAAACTTGCTTTTGATTTTGTCAATTTTACTGAAAAGAACGTATTTCTAACAGGAAAAGCTGGAACAGGGAAGACGACTTTTTTGCATAATCTGAAAAAAGTTTCATTAAAGCGGATGATTGTTGTAGCCCCGACAGGAGTCGCAGCTATAAATGCCGGAGGTGTGACGATTCATTCGTTTTTCCAGATGCCTTTCGGACCTTATATTCCCGTTGATTATATCAATCACGGGCTTCCGTTTCAACAGAATAAGCCCTCTACCCTTGCAGCTCTTCAGAAGTTCAACCGTGAAAAGATTAACATCATAAAAAGTCTCGATTTATTGGTGATTGACGAAATAAGCATGGTAAGGGCAGACCTGCTTGACGGCATTGACGATGTGCTGAGAAGATATAAAAACAAAGCTAAACCGTTTGGAGGCATACAATTGCTTATGATTGGCGATCTCCAGCAATTAGCGCCGGTTATTAAAGAAGACGAATGGAATATTCTCAAGGAATATTATGAAACCGGCTTTTTTTTCAGTAGCAAAGCATTGCAGAAAACGGATTATATAAGCATAGAGCTTAAGCATATCTTCCGTCAGTCGGACGAATATTTCATAAGGATTCTGAACATGATACGTGAGTCGAGGATTGATGATACAATGCTCGGAGAATTAAATAAAAAATTTAATGGTAATTTCTCGCCGGGAAAAGATGAAGGGTATATAACGCTCACGACTCACAATGCACAGGCCCAGGAAATAAACGAAGCGGAACTGCGGAAGTTACCGGTGAAGGAGCGAACATATACGGCTACGGTGAACGGCGATTTCCCGGAATATTCCTATCCAACCGATTACGAGCTTATTTTGAAAAAGGGAGCACAGGTAATGTTCATAAAGAATGACCCCTCGCGTGAAAAATTGTTTTTTAACGGTAAAATCGGTGCTATTGTTAAGCTTGATGATGATGCCATTTATGTAAAATGCCCCGATGACAATGAAGAAATCTATGTTGAGCCGCTTGAATGGCAGAATCTAAAGTACAGCATTGATGAAACCACTAAAGAAATAAAAGAACAGATTGCGGGAACTTTCAAGCAGTTTCCGCTAAAGCTTGCATGGGCTATCACTATTCATAAAAGTCAGGGGCTGACATTTGATAAAGCGATAATTGATGCTCATGCGGCTTTCACACACGGACAGGTTTATGTGGCTCTCAGCCGGTGCCGGTCGCTGGAGGGGCTGGTGTTGAAAACTACAGTTTCGCGCAACGGGCTGATTTTCGATTCGCGGATTGAGCGTTTTACACGAGATGTAGAAGAAAATCCCCCTACAGAGATGCAACTTATCGAATCGAAAAAAACCTACGAACAGAGCTTACTCTCCGAATTATTCGACTTCAGAACATTACAAACCCGGATATATCATTGTATCAAGGTTTGCAGGGAAAACCAAGGAAGCTTGCATGGCGATATGCACAAAATTTTTGAAAGTATCGTTACCTCAGTTAAGACGGATATAACAGATGTAATGGAAAAATTCAATGCACAACTGCAACGGATTATTTCACAGCATGAGAATATTGAAAATAATCAGGTTTTGCAAGACCGTATTAAAAAAGCGTGCATCTATTTTACCGGTAAAACTGAAACAATTGTCAGCAATGAAGTGAATAAAATTTCTATCGTAACCGACAATAAAGCAGTTCGCAAAACCATTACTGAAGCAATAGAAAAGTTACAGGAAGAAACCATGATGAAAATATCGTGCCTTAAAGCCTGCAGCAATGGTTTCGTTGTAAAAAATTATCTCGAAGCAAGGGCTAAAGCGGCGATTGAAAAATATATAGAAAAACCGCAAATTAAAAAGCCCGATGAAACCAAGTTTTATGATGTTGTACATCCGGTTTTATACAAACAGTTGAAAACCTGGCGTGAAATAAAAGCGGATGAAATGAATACGCCAATAAACAGGATATTGCCGCAAAAGACATTATTCGAATTAGTATCACTTCTGCCAACTACATTATCCGAACTAAAAACAATAGATAGAATAGGCAGCAAGAAAATAAAAAAATACGGCACTGAAATACTTGGTATGATAATACAATATTGCAAAGAAAACAACATAGAAATACATGAAACCGAAGCGACATTCGATCAAAACCATGAAAAGATTGATTCCAGGCAAATAAGCTTTGCTCTTTTTCGTGAAGGAAAATCTGTTGAAACAATAGCGATTGAGCGGCATCTGGCAGTTTCGACTATTGAAGGGCACCTTGCTCATTTCGTAGGTACAGGAGAATTAGAAATAGAAAAGCTTATAGTCCCTGAAAAAATAGCACTTGCCTCCGATTATTTTCTTCACAACAACACAACTTTATTAGCCCAGGCAAAAACCGCCCTCGAGGATAAACTATCATATTCCGAGCTCCGTTATGTGCTTAAACACATGATATATAATGGAAAGATCAAGCCGGCGTATAAAATTTAACAAATCTATAATTGTTTTGAAATAATAATCATGACAGGATATATAAATAAAATATTAAGCTTACTGATAGCACTGTTGTTTCAAACGGCATATTCATTCTGTCAAATTCAGTTTGACGATGATGCACGTGCAAGTTTTGTCTATGATATTTCAAAATATATAACATGGGAAAATGAAAGTGCTTTTCCTGAATTTAATATAGGCATTCTGGAAAAGGATTGTAATTCAAATTTACGCACCACTTTAATAAAAATGGCTGAAAATAAAAAAATACTTCATAATAAACCGATTAGAATAATGTGTTTTTCGGCGATTGACGAGATTTCCAGCATTCAGGTATTATATGTAAACAAACTAAGCGGTTTTGATATTGAACAAATATTTGAAAGAATAAAAGGGAAAAATATTCTGCTTGCGACTGAAAACTATGAATTTCATAAATCAATGGTTAATTTTATAGTAGTGGATGGTAAAAAGCGTTTTGAGTTAAATGAAGCCAAAATGAATGAAGCACGTTTAACAGCTTCGGAATTATTTATCGGGCTTGCTGTAAAGACTAAAGAAGATTGGGAAGTGCTGTACAAAAAAACCGATGTATTACTGCAAAAAGAAAAAGAAACAGTTGCAAAACAGACCGTTGTCATTGATGAACAACAAGCAGAGATTCAACAGCAAAATGAAAGAATAATCCGGCAACGGGAAGAAATTGCTCAACAGCAAGGAGAAATTGAACGCCAGAAATCGGAATTGACAAATCTGGCAAATAATATCAGAGCAAAACAGACGGAAATTGTTGAAAAAAACAATGTTTTAGAAAATCAAAAGGCATCAATAAAAAACCAGGTTGAAGAATTAAAAAAAAAGAAGACTGAGATTAATGAAAAAAAGAAGATTTTAGAGGCAAAAGAAGAAGAAATTGTTACGAAACAGGAAAAAATCAATATTCAGAACAAAACTTTAAATGCACAACTAAAGGAAATAGAGAAACAACAGCTTGTATTGTATTTTTTTTGTGTTTTATTATTACTGGTAACGGGCTTGGGATATGTTATTTATCGCAGTTACAGAATGAAGAAGAAGGCGAATTATTTATTGGAATTAAAAAATAAGGAGATAATGCAGCAAAATCAAGAAATCCGTCAGCAAAAAGAGGAGATTGAGGCACAAAATGATGAAATCATGCAGAAGAATGAAATTCTGCTTCAGCAGAAAAAAGCGATATTGCCTCCTTTAGCTTTTATTGATGCAGTAATGCCGGCGCAGTATTTTATTCTCAATAAACCAAGGGATATAGTAAGCGGCGATTTTTTCTGGGTTGGCAAACATGATGATAATATAGTTGTTCTTGCTGCCGATTGCACGGGTCATGGTGTTCCCGGTGCTTTTATGTCAATGTTGGGTGTATCGTTCCTGAATGATATTATTAATAAAAGAGGCATTACTGTTGCCAATAAAATTTTGGACGAATTAAGGGAGTATGTTGTAAGGGCCTTACATCAGACAGGAAAGGAAGGGGAGTCGAAAGACGGTATGGATATGGCTTTATGCGTGATAAATGATGAAACAAATATGTTACAATTCTCAGGTGCAAATAATCCTTTATATTTAATTCAAACGGTTGCGATGCAACCGTTTGAATTAAGAGAAATACTTGTGCCGAGCATAGTCGAGGTAAAAGGTGATAAAATGCCTGTAGGAATTTATCCGGAAGGGCATACTTCCTTTACATTAAATCAGTTCCAGCTTCATACAGGGGATACCTTCTACATCTTCTCCGATGGTTATGCCGACCAGTTCGGCGGGCCGAATGGAAAAAAATTCAAGTATAAGCCATTTAAGCAACTTTTGCTAAGTGTCCAGGAAAAAGATATGAAAGAACAAAAAATAATCATTGAACAGACTATCGTTAATTGGAGAGGCGCTTTAGACCAGGTTGACGATATTTTAGTGATTGGTATTAGAATTTCTTAACATATTCTTGGAAGCAAAGTTTCGTTTATTTCTATTCCAAAATTATTCTTTTCGGTCAATTCGCATAATATTGTTGCTACACCCCCACGAGTAACATCTCTGATAAATTTTATCTTATCTGATACCTTCACTGCCTTCTGTATTATTTTATTAAGACAGGCACAGTCACTTTTTATTTTTGACTTAAAATATTGAGGATTCCTTGCACACATGTAAATACAATATTTTTATTATATTTGTCAAGAACGGCGGAATCGGTTTGTGTGCTTATAATTTTATTATCAAAATAATTTATGAACAGATTTTTAATTAAATCAAGCATTAATTTCCCGCCACTGCCGTGAGAAAGAAGAATTGCTTTATTCATAATCTTATATTCCATGAAATTTATAAAATGTTTGACATGCACCTTCGATCGACACCATACAAGCGCCGATAGGGTTTTCAGGATTACATACTTTTTGAAACAGCTTACAATCTTTTGACGTTTTTAACCCCATAAGAATTTCTCCGCATATACAACCTTTTGGTTCTTTTGGTTCGGGCACTTTTGTATCAAACAATTTTTCCGTATCATATTTTTCATATTTTTTTTGTATTGCAAGACCGCTGTTATCAGTATAAATTTCAATGCCGGTAATAGTGCTCACATGTCCGGGACAGATGTATCCGTTAATTTTAACACCTTCATTAATCAGTGCTTCAAGAGCCGGCTTCATTATTTTATGAGAGCTAAAAACAGAAAAATTATCAATCCCTTGCTCTGCCGCTGTTGTAATAGCCGCCGCACTTGATGGGGCAGTCGTTTCAAATCCGATTCCTAAAAAAATTACCTTTTTATTTTTATTTTCTTTTGCGATATTCAACGCTTCTATAGTGGAATAAACCATACGGATATCATCTCCTTGTGATTTTTCTTTATCTAATGAAGAGATTGAACCGGGAACCCTTATCAAATCTCCATAAGTTGTAATAATAACATCTTTAATACGCCCAAGCTTAACCGCCTGGTCAATATATTTTTTACTTGTAACACAAACCGGACAACCAGCCCCGGAAAGCAACTTTATATTTTTGGGCAATAACGATGGGATGCCAAACCTGTGAATTGATAAAGTATGCCCGCCGCATACCTCCATTAAGGAAATCTCTTTTTTTGAGATTCTCTTAATATTTTCTGATAATTTTATAATAAGTTTTTTATTCCTGTATTCATCAAGATATTTCATAATAAATTATTTATACTGGCTTACTTATTTTATATAAAAAATCGGGGCAAAAATCTAATGGTGCAGGTATTCTTTCGCCATTTGTATTTATCATTATTGCCAGATTTTCCCAAGAAATTGTTTTTGCAAGTTTGTCAAGCTTTACCTGTAAAAATATATTTTTATCAAGCAACTTGAAATAAGGACTATCTTTAGAAGTCGCCCATTTTTTTAGTTCATCTTCTAAATCAATTATTCTTGATTCTTTTGTATTCCACACGCAAGTTATTTTGTATGGTTCAACTTTTTTAATTTTTAAAATGCATGGTATCATAGAGTTTTATTTTAATGGTTCAATTTTTTTAAAATTAGGTATATCTTTTTGCGATTCTTCAAAATTTTCCAGAAGATCTTTTTGATGTATCTCTATCCAATCCTGCACTAATCGTAATGCCCTTCTTGATATCTTCCCTTTTATCAATTCACCTGTTGTTATATCAATCATTGCATCTTTACCTTGGTATATTGCATGAAGATGCGGTGGAAGATGCTCTTTAGCATAAATATAAATAACTATTCCAAAAAATTCGCTTATTCGTGGCATTTTTATTTAATTTTGGTTTAATTAACCTGAATTATTTCTCTGATTAATTTCAACGATTCCTTCGCATCTTCTTCGCTTATCTTCTGAATTGCATAGCCGGTATGCATTAAAATATAATCACCAATTTTCACATCATCAATCAAATGAAGCCCCGCCTGGATAATAGTTCCGCCAAGTGAAACATCAGCGATTTTGTCATTTATTGATATTACTTTTGCTGGAATGCTTAAACACATGATTTTAAATTTAAATGTTAAACCCTAAATTTGGTATTAACTACGGATACTCTTAAATAAAAAATATTATACTGAAAGAAAATGAATTTGTAAAAAAAAATTATCAACTAATATCGCGAAGCAAATATC
>JACQWN010000109.1 GCA_016209245.1 Bacteroidia bacterium | reverse complement strand
TAATATTCCAAACATATTATCTTCAAATCCGGTAAGATTAGTAAGTGAAAGGACAATATCGAAAGTATTGTCGGGCTGAACATCTGGTGTAATCTCCCATACAACAGTTGAAACCAAATCATCATATGGAGTTCCTTGCTCCGAGACATTCAGATATGCATCGGTATTAAACGACATTTCAGTAATTGAAGTGCAATAAGCGGTCAGATAGCTGGTAGCGGTAATGTTTTTATTGATGAAAGTTGCCGGATGATAATTAGCTGAAGAATTACTGTTGCCAACAGGGAAGACGTATTCATTGGTATTATTAGTGATATATCTTCTGATTTTTCCATTGACGAATGAATTGGTGGAATACCCCTGAACGGCATTTGCATTGGTGTTACTTACTACAAGCATATTATTATTTGTTGATACAATACCATTCGTTAGGGTTAGCGTTCCATATACATAATGTTTCTCAATATCATCGAGACTAATTGAAGTTCCTGCTGCAGAATTGTTAATTGTAAGGTTTTCAAATGTTGTAGAAAGTGAGCCACCGATGCTTTGTTGCGCTGAACCACAAAATGTTACTGTGCCATTATTATCAATATTTGTGAAAACGCCGCCTGAAGTTGCATTATTTCGCCAGTTACCTTCCAATGCCAGTGAACCGTCAATATCAACAGCGCCGTTAGAAACATTGGTTTTATTTATAAAACCGGCGCTTGCTCCGCCGTCAATTTTAATATTAACACCGGTAGTAATGTTAATTATAGCGCCGTTATTGATGAGGCCCTGGGAAAAACAGTCGGCAGGTGGCAATAGACAATAGACAATAAAAAATAGTGATATAATTTGTTGTATTATATTTCTCATAATTTTGTGTTTAAATTAAAAATATATAAGTTTTTCTTTTATAAAGAACCTTATGTTTTTCATATTTACTACTGTATAATCAATATTTGCCTTGTCATATTTTCGTTATCAGATATAAGATGGCAGAAATAACATCCCATACTTACCTTTATCCCCGTTTCATTTGTTCCGTCCCATATAATTTGATGTGTCCCATTTTCCATGTTGCTGTTGATAAGGTTTTTCACCAGTTTCCCGGAAATATCATAGATATTCAGGACAACCAATGCAGGTTCAGGTATAGTAAATTCGATAACAGTCCTTTCCCTGAAAGGATTTGGCATATTTATTAGTGAAAGGGCAGGTGTATTTTCATATGTTTCATTTGGAGACAGAGTTTGTTCAATAGTCATGTTCTTATAACCGCTGCCGTCAAAATGTAAGATTTTATTCGGAGCATTTATCAATATATACCCGTTACCTTGTTCAAGTTCGATATTCAGAGGGGCATTATCAGGGAATGTCGGCATGCATGATTTGAATATTTTACTATATATATCATAGAATATCAAATATCCTGCCCCTGCTGCCTGTATCAAATGTTTTGCACGGTATGGTTTGGGGTACGTCGGTTGAATTGGAAGCCCGACCATGCTTACCTGTGTCCCTGTGAGAGGTATATTACCTTGCCATTGAGTACCTGTAAAGGTTACTGTTTTAGCCGAAAGCATATTGATAATATAGCTCTCCCCTTCTTTCAATACAATATTAGTAGGAGAATTATCGGGAGTTGAAGGGGTATGTGATTTCCATGTTGATGTTACCGGATCCCAAAAGGTTAACAAAGTAGCGCCTGTCATGTTTAACAAGTCTTTAGCCCTCATTTGTGCAACAGGCTGAAGAGGTAACGAAACCATATTTGATCCTTTTACAAGAGATAACCTGAATTTTGCGTATTCAGCTTTGAGGGTATTAAAACTTGGTTTGGGAGACCCGTAGATAATCTGAATTTTGCGTATTCAACTTTGAGGGAATTGAAACTTGGTTTATACGAACCATCTGCACGTACCAACCCCCAATATGCTTCGGACGTTTCAAGTACATTGAAAAAAGTAGTTTTGAAATATGTTATGGCGTTGTTAATGTTTCCGCTAAAGTATGTATTTGCAGTCCATAGGAGAAAATCGCCAAAAGAGATTCCAAACTGGTATTCGTCCTGATACCATGCATTATTCAGACATGTTTCCGCATGATTCAATATGTCAATATCTTGCGGAGTAATTACAACACCGCTTGATTCTGCAGTCTTAATCTCAAAGTAGAAAAAGCCTGCTGCACCGGCGTCAACTGAGGCCGAAAATGCCTGGCTGATATAGGTATTTTGTTTCGCCTCGCTCCAACTCAATGCAGATGAACCCGACGGGCAACCGATTGAAGTAATAACGACAGGTTTACCGGCTGCTTTGGTGACTGCCGTTGTCACTCTATCTTTAATTCTCTGATAACAATTTTCGTTTGGATTTCCCTGGCTTTCGAAAAAGTCAATTCCGACAATATCTATATAAGGCAACCAATCGGTTATCGCATCGGGCCAATCCTTTACAGTGACATCGCCGCCTCCGAGAAATGGTGAGTGTGCATAATAAAATGTAACGGCAGGTGGCTGATCTGTATTAAAGGGGAGACATACATACGCATAACTGTCCTCATCTTTTATTCCTTTTGAAAGTGTTTGTACAACTTGTGTCACCCAGTTCCAATCCTCCCATCCTTTGCCTACTTTCCATCCTCCAAAAAGCCGGAAGAGTGCTGCCTGATTTATTTCCGGATCAATCATCCAATAATCTACCTTATCCTTATATCGTCGTACAACTGCCCTTAAATGAAGGTAAATATGCCCAAGAAAGTTATCCCTTCCGACAACTGAAACCGGTATCCCTGCAGGATTATCAGTCGCATCAACAATATCAGGCACAATTGGTTTTCCCTGCCATTGAGGCACAGTACTCGTAAATAGCTGTCCTATAACCGGAAATGGTTTCCAATTATTCTGGACAATTGTATTGACAACATTGTCGAACTTACTCCAGTCGTGGCTGGCTATGTACTGGTCAATCATAGCGGAAGTCACCTGCGAGACAGTCAAATCTTTCTGTGTGATAACCGGTTCAACATCACTCCATTTGAGAAATGGTGCATGCCATGTGATACCCAGTTCAGTAAGAGCAGCAACATTTCCGGCTGAAGTCCCCCATGTATTGATGCCTTTCATAAAAAGTATCTGACTGTAGCTTTGAAAGCTGAGCATCACTAAATTTATCATCAAGCACCAATAAATGATACTTTTCTGCTTTTTAACTAAAAGCATAATTTTTTTTATTGTTACATCAGTACCTTGTACTTTAGTAATTTTTTGTTGTTGATTTTTCATAATTAACTCCTCATATTTTTTAGTTAGATTTAAAAATTTTCAGCTCTTAAGAACATAGCTTTCACTGTACCGGCTCCTGCTGTAGCTGACAAGGCTATGGCAAAATTTCCATCATCGCGCGTTGTTCCGTTGGATACTGCGCTCCCTGCCGTTGTGCTTGTCCTGAGATAATCTCCCCTGTTTGTAGCACCTGTAACTTTTACGGTAAAGATACCGCTTATTGCCACTTTAACCGTACTACCTGCCGCTCCGCCGACAACCACGGCTCCCAGTACCTGCCAGTTTCCGTTTATTATAGTGGTTGTAACGGAAACATCAGCCGTTGTATTTACAACGACAACATCTCCTGCTGCCAAAGCGCCACCAGACCCGTTCTGAAAATTGGCAAGAATAGCATTCTGTTCAATACAGACATTTCCTGCAAAATATCCGGCATAATTGTTTGTTCCGCCGCTTGTTGTACCAAAAACGCCGTAGTTATTATTTCCATTCACTGCATTACCATATACGCCGTAAGCGCTTGTACTTCCTGCGTTACCTGTTCCTTTTCCGTAAATTCCATAATTTTCCGTTGCATTTGAACTTTCGCCATTTACACCATAATTTGCATTGCCACCGGCGCCATTAGCGACACCATTTACGGCTATATTATTGGAAGCATTATTATCAGTAGTAAAGTAACCGCCATATAGTTTGCCACTGCCATAAACGCCTGTTCCTGTTCCTCCCTGGAAATATCCGGCGTAATTAGTTGTAGCTCCCGATGCGGTTCCATAAACTGCATAGCTGGTCGTTGCGGCGCCGCTTGAAGTAAAATATCCTGCAATATTTGTTGTCCCTGCCCCTGTGTTTGTAGCTTGACCATATACACTTGCGATATTAGCGCCATAGTCATATCCAAGAGCACCCCAGTTTAATGAATTGTATGCCCCGACAACACCGCCGGAATTATCTCCTGTTCCTAGCATATATCCATATACTCCGGCATGGTACTGTGTTGTTCCTGGAGCACCCCATCCCATTACCCCTGCATACATTCCATTTGTTCCGCCCCATTGAGTACCACTGGTTGCATAATCACATCTTCCCAATATTGCAGATGAAGCGGAAGTCAATACATGCAGCCGGTAGCTTGGACTCGCCGTTCCAATGCCAATGTTTCCGGTTGAAATTGTGGTTCCTGTGCCGTCAAGGTTAGTGCCAAAGATTAGGTTTCCAATAGATAATTGATAATTACCGGTTGCCGAAGGAGCATCAATATTATAACCGATAATAATATTACGGGCGCCTGTAGTGATATTATCACCTGCCTGGTATCCAAGACCGGTGTTACCTAAACCTGTGGTATTGCCAAAAAGAGCCCGGTATCCTAACGCTGTATTATTAATACCATCGTTGATAGTTGCCGGCTGGTTGTTATAAAGCGCCTGGTTTCCTATTGCGGTGTTGTAGCTGCTCCATGATGAACCGCCGTTATTGAAGCTCTGAGTATATAATGAGCCGCTTCCGACCGCCGTATTATCGCCGGCAGTAGAATTATTATAAAGTGTTTGTATTCCGCAGGCGGTATTGCTACTACCGAGTGTATTACCACGAAGAGCATGTACACCACAAGCGGTATTTGTAGACCCTGTTGTGTTCGATAAAAGAGCTTCCCAGCCGCAGGCGGTATTTGAGTAACCTGTATTATTAGTATAAAGCGCTCTGTATCCAACTGCTGAGTTATAATAACCTTGAGTATTTGCCTGTAATGCTCGGGCCCCGATAGCCGTATTTTGAAAGCCGTTAGCGCCGGTGGTTGACTCGTTATAATAAAGAGCAGCAAGTCCTACCGCAGTGTTGTAGAGGTCAAATCCGCCGCCGTCGAAAGATTGTGTATATAAAGCTCCGTAACCAACAGCGGTATTTCCTCTTGCTTTGGTATTGGCATAAAGCGACTGGTAACCGATTGCAGTATTTGTAAGAGCATTTGTATTATCGTTGCTGTTGCCTGCCTGATAACCGAAGAATACCGGTCCATTTGAGGCTATCCGGCCAGCCTTTTGATTAAAAACACGGAAGTTTAGCGCAACATTATCGGTCGTACCGAGGAAATTCGTTCCATCAACCGTTCCTGCGTTACCCGTGATAAGCCATCCGGTTCCTCCGCCACCACCAATAAGGTCCGTCCATGCACCTGCTTGATAACCACGGAATTTATTAGAAGATGAGTTATAATAAATCATGCCATTGGTGCCGGTGGGGTCGCCGGCGGTGGATTTGCGGGGGAAAAGGATAGTACCGCCATCACCTGTAACGTCCAGCAATGCAGCAGGAATCGTAATCCCGATACCGACATTTCCCGCTCCATCTATTCTCATTCGCTCTGTAAGGGCAGCACCGCCTGTTCTGGTCTGGAATGTCAATGCCCCTGCCTCTGATCCGTTAGTAACATTGGTCATAATTCCTTGAATTCCTGCTGTATTTTCCGTATTTCCGGCGGCATCCTCAGAGCGGATAAGAATCCCCGTTCCAATCCCTGCTGCGGAAATTCCACTGGTTCTATGGTTAATTGCCATCACGTTTGTAACGGCATTTGTTATTGCATCATCTACAAAAAAATCTCCGGCAAAGCCACCTAATGCCGCACTGGCTGCCAGACCGGCAGTAGCAGTACCAAAAGATGCATAAGCGCCATAATTCCCCGTTCCAAGTTCTCCATAAGAACTTACATCAAGGTCATCGCCACGTACACCTGCTCCGCTGCCACAGCCAACACATCCATCATGATTAGTACCGGAATTTTTACCATATATGCCATTCACACCGCCTGATGCAGTTGTAGCTAATCCATATACACCGGCAGTTTTTCCGCTGGCATAAACGCCAATGCTTGCAGCAGTAGTCTGATCGCCAATAAAATATCCACCATAAGAACCTCCTTCGCCTTTTACGCCTGTACCTTCATTAGGCCAATTTGCGGCAAGGTACGAACTGTAACCCTGTACTCCGATACCGGCAACTTGGCCGACAACACCCGCAGGTTCAGCAAGAGTTAATGGGGTTAAAGTACCATCATTATCTGAAATTCCAAAGACACCGGTTTTGCTGTTACTGCTCTGTCCTGCAACTCCGAAATATGAGCTTGTTGTAGTTCCATATACTCCTGTACCGCGGTTTGCCTCACCTCTGACTGCCGCATCGGTCCAGTAACCGGTTGCCGGCGCCGACATTCCTGCTATATAACCGTAAAGAGCATAAATATTATTGCTGCCTGCTGTTGCACTATTTTGTGCGTTTACTGTATAACCGGCAGTGCTTCTCGTTGCATAGATTGCTCCTTTTGAAAATCCTGCCGTACCCGTAAAATTAGCGGAAACTGCATATTGGTCATTTGAAGTGATAACATCAAGTTTATTTGAAGGATTTGTATTATTAATACCGACATCCCCGTCGCCGTCAAGAGTCATAACATATCTGCTATCAGATATATCGTATATATGAAGGTTGTCATCATTATTAATGTAAACTCCACAATCTTGTGCTGCTGTGGTTTGACGTAATACCAGCGACCATGGACCTCCGTCATCGGTAATAATTCTGGCGAGATATGAGCCGGTATAACCATTATCTGAGATATCTAATCTCGCTCCGGGAGTGGTGGTTCCGATGCCGACATTACCACTGCTTGTCAAAATACGCATCCGTTCGGTTCCTTCCGTTTCAAATGCCAGGTGATAGGCGTCGTTTGTTCCAAGGGTTGCAAGGGCACCGAAAGAATTTCCGTTCTGTTTGAAATATACGTCGTCATATCCGCCCGAAGGCAAATCGCCAGGCTGAATTGCAGATGAAACAAAGGCGGTTCCGTTTCCGCGTAAGTACTGGCCTGCCGTGGCGCCGTTATTATATTGAAATCCCTGCGAAGCATCAATAATGCCGACTACATCCAGCTTATCATCTGTAGTTGTAGTATTGATACCAACGTTGCCGTCTGTATTTAAGACCAGTTGATTTGCCCGATAAGTATATGAACCCAGAATCAACTTCTGCTCCGAACCTCCTGTACTGTAATTTGAATACAATCTATTTTCGGTATTTATGTTAGCTCCCGGCTCAAAACTGATTGCATAATTGCCTGAATTTGCAAAGTCAACCCGGGTATTAGCGCCTCCGGTAATTACAGTAAGTTTACTATTAGTCCATGGAACGGCTGTACCAATACCAACATTCGCAGTGCTTGCAATTGTCAAAGTTTGATACCCTGCATCTGTTGCCGTACCTCCCACATAAAAATCCAGACCTGTACCACCCACCCGGATTCTTGCATTATTTCCTGCTGCGAGAGGTGAGAACCATAATTGTTGTGTATTGTCATTATTTTGTATAGCTAATGCAGATGTCCATGCACCAGGATAAACTCCAAAACCAAGTATTGGTTGGCCACTCTGTTTTATGGTAACTGTCCTTTGACTTGAACCTGAACCTGCACCATCAATTATCATCACCGGATTTGTCCCGTCGGAAACTACATTCAATTTTCCGGAAGGGCTGAATGTACCGACTCCGACATAACCTCCGAGCGGATTCAGACTAATTGGCCAGGATGTACCATCGCTGTTTTGTCGTTTCGCCTGTAACCACATGCTGAAAGGCGAATTTGGATCAGCGCCGATAGCCAACTCCTGTGTAACATTATTACCTATAGTAAAGATTTGGTTATTAGCAGAAAGAGAAGGAACTGCGCCTGTTCCATAGACATGCACCAATGAATTAGGGCTTGCCGTTCCGAGCCCGATATTACCATTTGATAATATTCTTAAATCGGTACCGGGCGTAGTCCCTGCATTTCCATTGAGCTTCCATACCCTGCCCGAGTGGAGCAGCTCTCTCCAGACTCCGTCGTAGTACCAGAAAGAGGAGGTTGTAATATCGTAAACAAATAAGCCATTTGCAGGCGTTAATATTCCCGTTCGCTGGGCCGTTGTCATTCTTGGAATTAACAATCCCTTTGAGGTGGATTTTACATCTAACATCGCTGAAGCATCTGGGTCGGAACCGTCTGTGCTGATACCTACATTCTGCGCCGGTGTGATATTGGCAAGGAACAAACAGCCGAGAACAACGGGAATAAAACAGATTCGAAATTTTGGTGTCATAGTCATAATTATTTAATTATTTAATATTTATATTTAATCATATATTTAATATTTATATTTAATCATATGATTAAATATATTATCTATTGTAGGTATTATACAAATATTATTTGTACAACTCAACGAAACCGTACAAGTTGGTAATTTGGCGCTGGTATGTTTCAATGAATTCGGACTATTATTTAATTGATAATCATTATTTAACATTTGCATATTTAGAAATATATTATTTATCATATCAGTTATATTTTTACGAGTTGGTAGCGGTAGTTGGTAGTAGGACTGCTACAACTTACTACCAACTACTACTACCAACTCGTAATTGTTTTCAGAAAATAAATTTAAGGTATAATGGAAGGGAATGCAAGAGGGGAATAATTAACGTAGAATACGATTTTTTTAACGTAAGGTATTAATTTATTAACGTAACTATTTTATATAAGGTCATACATATAGTTGGTGGCTGAAAAGTTTTAAGACCTGACAGGTTTAGAAAACCTGTTAGATCTATAATGAATTAAAATTTTAACCCCACCACCAATACATCATCTGTTTGCAGATTATCGCCTTTCCATTGATTGAAGGTTGTTTCGAGAATTTCTTTTTGTTCCTTTATATCATGGTTAGAAATTTCACCTATTAACTTTTTGAAACGACCAGCCATAAATTTCTGGTTTTTAGGTCCTCCGAACTGATCCATATACCCGTCGGAAAACATATAAATAAATGAAATTTGTGATGATGAAAACATTTGAGATTCATACTTATAACCGGTCATTCTTCCTGCAAATATGTCGCCTATATATAAAATATTATCTGCAATTTCGGTTAAATCCCTGTTAAGCACTAAGTACATATACTGGCCGGCACAAGCAATAACCACCCGCCCCTCATTCCGGTCATAGCATAATATTGAAATAGCCATTCCGTCATCATGGCGGCTATCCTCGTTTTGTTGTAATGCGATTCTGATACTTTTATCAAGCTCTGACAGGATATCGGCGAGATTTAGTATTTTTTTCACATTTACTATTTCATTCAGCAACGAATAACCAATCATTGACATAAACCCGCCGGGGACACCGTGACCGGTGCAGTCTGCTACCGCCATCATAGTGACGGGGTGACTCGAAGTCACGCGACTACCAGACATCTCGTCACTAATGCGACTACAAGTCACCCTGTCACTAATATTAACGGTGGTGACCCAATAAAAATCGCCGCTGACAATATCTTTCGGACGATAAAATATGAACAATTGTGAAAAATATTTCATCATTCTTGATTCAGAAGGCAGAATTGCCTGTTGAATTTTCTGAGCGTAATTAATACTATCTGTAATCTGATTGTTTTTTGATTGAATAATTTCGTTCTGACTTCTGATCGCCTCCTCGGCAGCTTTTAGCTTGCTTATGTCGGTATCAATAGCAACCAACCTGGAAATACCGCCATGATCATTGATAACAGGAGTAAGAGTGGTCTGTGTCCATATTACATGGCCAGATTTTGTTTCTGAAGATGATATATAAACTACCGAACTTTTGTCATTTACGCACCGGCGAAAAGCTTCTACAATTTCGGGATTAGAACTGGATTCAACAATGGTTGAACCGAATTTTCCGGTGAATTCATCCAAAGTATATCCGAATAGTTTTGTAAATCCTGCGTTTACCCATTCAATTTTACCGTTTTCATCTGCAATCACTATGGAATTATCGGTTTCCCTTGCCACTATTGACAGCTTTTCAAGCTCTTTGTTGGACAATTCCAATTGCTCTGATTGGGACCGTATTTCTTCATTTTTCGACAAAATTTCTGCTTTTTGTGTTATGAGTTCTTCATTTTTGAACCTCAACTCAGCGGTTCTTTGGGCAACTGTTTTTTCGAGTAAAATATTATATTCTTCTAATTGTAACCTGATATTATAAATTTCTATAGCAGCCGTATTATAATTTCGGACCAAATCAATAATCTCTTTATTGTACGATTCGGGCAGAAGAATTCCCTTGCCTTTGTTTGCCAAATCGTAAGTAGCTTTAGTAATTCTTTTAAGAGTATTATCAAAATTATAAAAATAAAAATAAAGCCCCAGCCCGGTCGAAATAAATGTAGATAACACAAAGATTATAACCTGAATCATTGATTTGTTCCCTTTCATAACGAAAAAAGATAATACAATCATGCTGAACAGGATAAAAGCAAGAATAGACAAGGCAAATAATCTTATGCTCAAGCCGGCTTTATAAGGATTGTCAATATTTCTGTTAACAAGTAGCTGACGCACTTTAATCCGCATCGGGCCAATGACGAAATCGCCTATAAGAAATGTAAAGGCCGTATAGATTAAGGCAGTAATTGCACTGCATGGGTATATGATTAAAAATTTTTTAAAAGTATCAGGAAATGTTAAAACGCAGGATGTAACAATAAGCGCCAGCATTTGAGAATAGATAAATCCCGAGAGAGTATTTCTTAAAGCGAGCTTTTGCAATGCATTGTCAAACCTGATTAATTCGTTATCGGTGATTTGAGCGGGTCGTTTGATACGGGGATAATTTTTATTAAGGTAAATAACATCTTTGCTGAATCCAGGCAGTCCTATGAATTTAAAGAGACCGTTTTCCGTATAATGCAAAAAAGCCAAAATAGGTATCAATAGTACCAGTATATAAGATATCATTTTCAGCTCGTATTCAGAAAATGTATCAAACCCGGTTACAAAAAAGAAACCATGAAAAGCGATAATTACAGAATATGAAACCGTAAAAAATGTAACCGCCCAGACATAAGAAATTTTATCGGCAAGATAGTCGAATATGCTGAAAATAACCTTCATGTTTTTATTTTTTCAGAGCAAAGATAGGAAAGAAGTTACAAATTACAAGTTCTATACTTTGCACGGTAAAAATTTGTACATTACATTATTATCAGCTTCATCCCTTTGTGTCCAATTCCTGGTGCTTCGACAAAAATAACATAAATCCCTTTGTTGTTATTTATACTGTTGTTTTCAATCAGGTTCCAATCGGCATAAGTAAGTATATCATTTTTTCTTAAAGTTCCAAGTAATTTTCCTTTCATATCGGAAATTGTAATTGAACATGACTCCGGCAGATTATCTATTCGAAGATTTCCTCTTTGGCTTAGATTTAGCGGATTAGGATATATCTTTATATTTGCCAATTCAGAATTATTATTTTTTACTTTTCCTGAAGAGTCAATTACTGCACCGTATCCGACTGTGCTGAAGCTGAACATGGGCAGGTTGAGGTTACGCGGATATATTACACCGTCAATAGTATCGGGGGCGACGGCATATTCATATTTTCCTTGCCAATATGGATTTGCAATACGGAGCTCAAACTTTATACCGCATGGAATACTATCGTAATCAGATAAATCAACACCACTGTTATTAATAGGTATTGATACCCAAACGGCATTTTGCCAGATATATCTTTTTCTATAAACATAAGAAAGATTATATGCTCCATAAGTTAGTGTTGGAGTATCGTTCAGCATATCAGTCATATACAGGCCGGCATCATAAGCGGGCATATAATATTTTTTATTTGAACTATTTATTGTATCAAAGTTATTTCCGAAAATGTAAATAACATGTCTGCCTCCGAATACTGCGTATCCGGTATCGTTAAAGATAGTTGCTGTCGGATTCCACAACATATCCCGCCCATGCTCATTTATCAGCCGGGAATCTTCACCATAAGCCATATTCAGACGTCTGCCCGTTTCCACATCAATAGCATATCCGGGAAACCAGCCCATGCCTCTTGAAAAGATATAATTAGCGGCTTCGGCATTAATTAAATCTCCGGGTTGAGTTGTATCGGCATAATTGCCATCTTTATCAATCGAAGGTGCACGACGCATATCGAACTTGTACCTGTTACCCTGGCTTGGTCCCGGAATTTGTTGATGATCGTTAGCAGCTTCAGTAGTATCGTTATCGCACATCTCGATTACCGGACATCTTGTCCATTTGATACGGTCTTTTGTTATATAGACATCTATACCAGGTATCCGGTACTTAATAAGATCAATACTAGCGCGTGCTTCACTAAAAACTATTCCATACAATTGAGGACTATGTCCATAGAAATCTATTGAACCGAACCAATAAGGCGTCCAGGTTCCGCCAAGAATACCTTCATAAATTTCTAATTCATCAGGATATCCGATAACTCCTTGCACAATGGCAGTATAATCATTACATCTCGGTTCATTTTCGTCCCTTATGGTTCCTGCTTTTATCCAGTCCATAGCGTTGCAAATATCTATAGCCTGGATACCTGATAACCATTGCACTGCAGGATTTTCAAATTCGATTGAAGCACCCATAAAACTGTTATTTGTAATATAATAATTTACACTCTGACTATTAGCGTACTCATACAGATAAGTTTTTCTAATCGGTATATCAACCTGTACAAATTTAATTGAAATACCATATTCCATGATGAGTTGTTCGTTATTGAACAAAATTGTGCTGTCAGACCAAATAGTTGAAGGTGGAAATGTAATAATATCACCGTATTCATTCCTGATTATCTGGTCTTCTTCGCCGGCCTTATAAAGGC
>JACQWN010000108.1 GCA_016209245.1 Bacteroidia bacterium | reverse complement strand
CCGCAAGCCATATTCAGTAGTCCTGCTTGATGAAATTGAAAAAGCTCATCCCGATGTTTTTCATATTCTCCTGCAAGTCATGGATGAAGGCCGTCTTACCGATAGTCTTGGCCGCAGAATTGACTTTAAAAATTCTATCGTTATTATGACCTCTAATATCGGAACGCGTCAACTGGCTGATTTTGGCATGGGTATTGGCTTCGATACCAAACACCGGCAGGAAGAGATGAACAAACATGCAAATTCTATAATTCAAAATGCTTTGAAAAAAACTTTTGCTCCTGAATTTCTGAACAGAATTGACGATGTAATTATTTTCAATTATCTTACACGTGACAACATCCATAAAATTATTGATATTGAGCTCGGAGGTTTTTATAAAAGAATAAAAGAGCTTGGTTATAATCTGAACATCAGCCCTGAAACTAAAGATTATATCTGTGAAAAAGGTTTCGATATCAAATTCGGTGCCCGTCCATTAAAACGTGCTATTCAAAAATATCTTGAAGATCCTCTGGCCGAGATTATTATCAGCTCCGATGTTGCAACTAACGATACTATTAATGTCTTATTCAATAAAGAAGCTGAAGAAATAAAAATCGAAGTTCAGAAAAATCAGACTGATTCTAATACATTGAATATCCAATTATCTGATGAAAATAAAACTGATTAGATAGAAACGTAGGGAGGAACAGCCGTTCCTCCCTACGTTTCTATCTATATATTTCTTGATGAATTTTCTGCCTGATTTTGAGCGTATTAATTTTCCAATTTTTAACTTGGGGATGCACTCTGTTCGATAAAAATACGTAAATTAAATTAATATCGGGATCAACCCATACGCAACAACCTGTAAAGCCCGTATGACCATATGAATTAACCGAAGCGCTGTCGGTAATAATATTTTTCACACCTTTCTTATCAAATCCCAAACCTCTGTATATATCCGGTTGAGAAGCAGTAAACAATTCAATAGTCTCTTTTTTCAGATATCTTCTGCCACCATATTCCCCGCCATTTAATAACATTTGCAGTATTAGTCCAAGGTCACCGGCATTTGAAAAAAGTCCTGCATTTCCTGAAATTCCACCAACTAACGCAGCCGATTCATCATGAACATATCCATGCACTAGCTGACGCCTGAAGTAAACATCGTTTACAGTAGGAATAATACGCTCTTTTGGAAAATATTGTAAAGGTCTATAACATATAGTTCTAGCTCCAAGCGGCTTATAAAAATTTTGAGCTAAAAATTTATCAATACCATACCCATTAACAGAATCAATTGCCTGTTGAAGTATAAACATGTTTACATCGCTATACATATAAACTGATTTATCAAAGACTCTGATTTGTTTTACGTCTATCCATAATGAATCAAAATAATTATTACGAAGAAACATATTATTAGCTATTTCACAATGGCTTGTATCTTTGATATAACTGTCTGTAAAGTACTTATCATACAAATATTTAATACTGTCACTTCGTGTCAGATATGTTTTAACTTTTCCAAAATTTGGAACTTTAGAAAAGTTATTTGCAGAGGCGAAAGAATCTGATTTGAAAAAAATCGTATCAGGAATATCTAGTAATGTATCAGAGCTCCATTGAATATATTTAAGAACAGGCATCGAAGGCGGCAGACCGGACATATGAGCCAATACATCCCTTATCTCTCTTTTAAAAATATTCAATTCCGGTGTTACCTTCGAAATGATTGTATCACAGGCGATAATAATTGAATCATTCAGATGGAAAGTATCTCTTTTAAGCAATAATTTATCAAGATTCTTTATTTTAAAAAGATTTAAAGTATCAAGTAAAACCAAAGTATCGGGCTTAATGCGTGTATATTCAATAGTTGTATTTTTAAAAAATTTTTCGAGCTTGTCGTTCAACGACATTTTTTCGTTTTCTATCATTTTCATTGCCGCCAGTGTTGTTCCCAATATTTTTGTTATTGAGGCGATATCATAGAGATCATCTTCTCTGACAACTGATTCCATTTGATATGTATGATATCCAAAGGCCTTATCATATATTACTTTTCCATCTTTGGCAATGAATACCTGACAACCTGGAAAAACCTGATTTGCAATTGCATCAGTTATAATTGAATCAATATTTTTGATACATGAATTACTAATACCGGCTTCTTCCGGAAGTGCATATTGTAATCTGGTAATATTGGTGCTAAACCCCTCCCCTACCCTTAAAGAATCGCTTAAAGTAAAAGGTATAACTCCTTGTGCAGCAATCCCTCCAAAAAGAACTTCGGCTGCATGTTTTTGTCCTTCGGCGCTGGAATCGTAAACCTGTAAAACAACAGGTAAATCCTGCAACAATGACAACGATTGTATGCTTCCAAAATTTATGACAACGAACTTTAGTTTTTTATTTGACTTTTTTAATAATTGCATAATTCGGCGAACAAAAATCGTATCGGGAATGATGTTATTATATGCAAGTATTATAGTCGAATTGTATCTGGGTAAAGTTCGAAAACTATCAAATTTTTGTGAGGAATTTATAAGTATATCTTTGACACAAGCATATTTTTTCAAATATTCGATAAAATATGGAAGAGGTTGATTCCCAAGCACAATTGCAGTGATGGAAGTATCAATATCAATAAAAGGAACAATATTGTTTTCATTTTTAACAAGTGTAAGTGATGCTTTATATAGCCGTTTACTTAATGAAATATAATTACCTGAATGATTCATTTCCATGATTGTATTTATGTCGGTAAATTTACCGCCCATTCGCCCTTTCGCCCTTTCGCCCTTTCGCCCTTTCACCCTTTCACCCATTCTAATATTCGCCTTTTCCTCTTTTCGCTTAAAATTTTTAGCAATTTCAATTTCGTTTGGTCTTATTCCTGTCCATACTTTGGCTTTGAGTATTTTTGAGAATTTAATATTCAGTGTATCAATAGTTAATATATTTTTAATATATAAATCTTTCAGAATATTTACTAATCGTGGCAAATTATTCCTGACCAGAAAAATGTCGGTATTTTCCAAAAGTAATTTTCTGACATCATTTTCATTAAAATCGTCAGGCAGCTTTGAAATTAATAATCCTTCAAACTTTTGATTTTGAAGCAGATATTGACATACTGATTGTCCGGTTGATATTTTAGATGATTTGGAAGTATTCAGTATAAAAATTGAATTCTTTAAAACAACAATACCGGGCATACTTTGAGTAATTAATGGTTTATAAAAATCAAGACTTGTTATCATGCTTGAATCGGTAATTATATCTGATTGATAATCAAAGCTTACAAGACAGGATAGAATATTTTTTTCTTCGAGCGATTTGGCAAAGATTGATGTTTTTGAAAACAAATGAGGCATATAATAATCATCGCTTTTGCCTCCGTAGAAATGAATATTTTCATATGAAGGGAAAAGGCAAAATTGTAAACCAAGCACCTCAAGATGTTTTGCAACCATATCGCTATATTCTTTATGAAGCGAATCGTCGGAAACAGCATCCAAAATAGTACCTGCAGGGAAATCAATAAAATCGGATATAAATTCAGGATAGCCGTCAATAGAATGTAAGCCGGTTGCCAAAGGCAAGGAAGTGGCTTGGATAAACTTATTTTTAAAATTTAAAAAGTATTTAAGTGAATCGGTTTTGAATATAATCCAACCGAGCTTGTATTGCTTTATCCATTTTGTAATCAGTTCTGCATCATTTTCATTAATGTATCCGGTTTCGAGCATGACCATATTTCCGAGCTTCTGCTCGATTGCAGCATTTTTGACAAGAGAATCAATCCATGCAGATTGGGTATTCAGGAACGGTATCTTATGTTGAATAATTTCCTGTTTGCTGAAATACTGAAGATAAAATATATAACCGCAAATAAATAATATTAAGAGGAAAATAAAGGAAAAGATGATTCCGTACTTTCTGTTTATTTTCATAGCAGTGTTTTAATTTTATCAAAACCCGGCATACTCACCCCCTTCCCCTCTCTATGAATAGAGAAGGGCGATACATCCGTATAGTTCGACATTTCGACAGGCTCAATGCAACGCAGGCTCACTACAAGTTATTTGAAATATTGACGAATCATAATTGTTAATCAGAACTCTCCAAGAGTTGAATGTTCTATTAATTTTCATTCGGAATAAGATGCTCTTCAGAATGTTGTATTTTATTAACATGCAACTCTTGGAGAGTTAACGTGATAAAAATTAATAGCTTCCGAAATATTTTCTCATTAGCCATTCGGCGGCAACCAGGATAACAAGAATAAAGAAAATCCATTTAATATGAATTATATCCATTAACTGTTTTTCGGTATAAGATACAGAACTAATATCGCTGCTCGACTTAATAATATTTATTAATTCCGGTATTTGTGATGGATATATTAATTTTCCTCTGTTATCATTCGAGAGTTGATATAATAGCTGGTGGTCGGCAACCGTGTTTTTTGTTTCAATATTTACGGGTACAATTGAAAATGTTCCGTTTTTGATTTTATCTATATTGTTAATTGTAGTATGCGCTCTGTATATATAGTCTCCCGGCGGAAACACACCAGCATTTAAACGATAGGCATTGTCAGTCCGGTTAAAGATATATGAAAACATTTTATCAGAGCTGTTTACAATTTGAAGATTAACTTCTTCTTTATTAACAAGTTCAAAAGACTGATTGTAAATTTCCGCTTCAAAAATAACCGGCTCATTTTCATTATATATCCTGCGTGTGTTGACAATAAAATCATCCTTGTTAAGCTTTAATGATAGATATTGCACTATTTTATTGAGCAGATCATCAAAAAATTCGTAATTTGCATTAATTGCATAGTTATTGATTCGCCATCTCCACAGGCCTTCACCTGCAATAAAACCATATTTTGCTTCATTTGTCTGAAAAAAGAAGATTAATGGCTTGGTTGTAGATATATTGTTGATTTTCTGATAACTTAAAAGAGCGGCATTCGCAGGAACAGAATAGTCGCCAAAAGGAGCGATTAATGGCGGAGCATTATTAAAAAAACGGTTTGCATCTTTGCTGATTTCAAATAAATTAAATTTATCATTAATTGATGGTTGGGATTCATCAAAGTTAAATTTTGAATGAGCGCTTTCAGCGCCATGGCGCAAGGCGCCATTTCTGACTTGAAAACCTGTGCCGAGTGTGTTTATTTTATTCATATCAGATTGTCCGCCAAGAATATAAAGTGCTGAAATACCGGTTTTTGTAATATTTGATAAAACATTTGTCGCAGAATTTGTTAATGATGGAAGCTGATGTAAAATCACAAGATTATAATCAAATATTGATTGGTTGAAATCGTCGAGCAGAAATGAATTTACCTCGTAATTAGGTTTTTGTGACAAAGCCCGTTTTATCGCTCCGATATCAGGGTGCGGAGAATTTGCAAGAATAAGAATTTTTTGTCTGGAACTTATAACATCAATCACAATATCTTTTGTGTTATTTTTCAGATTTGTTTCTTCTTTAAGCGGAGTAACTGCAATTCTGATATGCTGTAATCCTGATTTATCAGTTGTTAATTGAAGATTTATGGTCTTTGAAAAATTAATATCAGTAATTAAAATATCTTCGGAATATAAATTTACATTATTATTATATACTGTAAGTTTAGTATTGGAACCTTTAAAATCGTTTGCAAGAATTAATATCTGAAGAGGAAATTTATTACCTAGAAAAGAAATTTTATTATAAATCACATCCGACAAAATGATATCCCTTTGTAAGTTGCTATCTCCCAAGGCAATAGAGTAAACCGGATATTCAGCTCCGGAATATGCGAATCGGGGATTTTTACCAGTATTATAAATGCCATCGCTAGCAATAATTAAAGCTCCAACATTTCTGTTTGAATATCTTTTATTAATTTCGTCAAACAAATTTGTAAAATCTGTTTGTTTACTATTATATGAAAAATTCAGTCCTTTTTCCAATTTATCCCCAAAAGAATATGTAACTACTTCGTATTCGCCAGCCATAGATTTAACCATTTCATTTATTAAATTTATATATTCAGTTTTGTAAAACATTGAATCTCTGGAAGCTAGTATTGATTCAGAATTATCCTGAGCAAAAATTATTATTGGCTTTTCAATAAATCTGCTGATTGATTTAATCATGGGTGATAAAAGGAAAAGAGATAAAAAAAATACGCAAATGAATCGTAATGAGAGCATTAAGTAAAGTTTCCATTTGGCGACGTCAACAAAATGTTTATCATTTCTGTAGAAAAACCAGGAAATTAAAGTTGCAAAAATTAAGCAGAAAATAATTAACCATATGGGATATTCGGTTACTAAGCTCATGTTGTAATTCAGTTGTAATTTATACAGTTGTCATACTATAGTCATACGGTTGTCATACAATAGTCATACAATAGTCATACAATAGTCATACAATGGTCATACAATGGTCATACAATGGTCATACAATTGTAATATGATTGTAATTCATTGCTTTCTCACTTTCTCACTTTCTCACTTTCTCACTTTCTCACTTTTATATTTTTATTCCCATAACTGTTATGTCATCAGTTTGTTCATATTTTATGTCATAGCCATGTTTCCAGTCCTCGATGATTTTGTCTAATAATTCCCTTTGCTCTGCCATCGGCTTGCCCGAATTGCTTAATAAAAGCTCTTTAAAACGTTTTGACAGGAATTTTTTACTTTTCGGGCCTCCAAACTGGTCTTGATAGCCATCTCCGGCAAGATAGAGCATGTCGTCTTTTTCTAGT
>JACQWN010000107.1 GCA_016209245.1 Bacteroidia bacterium | reverse complement strand
ATTTGTAAAGCGGCATTTGAAAAATACCAAAAAGTGTAAACTACTTTGAAGCGATTTTGAAAAATGCCAATATTTCAAAGAACTTTTTTAACTTTGCAATTAATTCCTTTTTATATCAAGGATTTTGACATTACAGACAGGCACTAATTAGATGTTTTTCCCTATTTTCATTCCGAACTTTTCAAAATATTTTATTATTTTTGTGGCAAATAATCGTATAACAATGCCAGTTGAAATAATTAAAATAAGATAAATATGAATATATCAAACTTAATAGAAGGATATTGGAATAAAACTCCTAAAATTAAAACGCTTTCGTTTCCTTTACGGGGAAAAATGCAGATTGACCTTGAGGATGGAAGATGTATCATCGTTCCGTTAATAAAATTTCCAAGCATAAAAAGATTGAATACCATTCAACGCCAAAAGTGGTTTCTTTTAGGAAATGGTTTTTCTTTTGACGACTGTAATGAGGTATATCATATTGAACAAATTCTGGGTAATTTCCAAAACTACAATCATGAAGCATCTTTTGGATAGCAAAGAAAATATTTTACTACCTCTTTATCTAAAACATTAACATTCAAAACATCCGACGCTTCGGTAATATCAACCAATGCATTATTTTTATATAATATTTTTATTGTATCTTCCTGAATCCTGTATGCATTATTACTGATAGAACCTGTAAAAACAAAATAACCGGTGTCTTCAGCTTCGATTTTATAATTACTTGCTATTGATTTTTTTAATTCATTAATACGGATTTTATTATGGGGTATTTTCTGCATTTCTATTTTGTACAGTTGCCGGTTGATTAAACTTGTGCAAAGTTTTGATAAAATTTTATCCTGACAATCCGCCCACACCTTCACCGAAGTAAGAATATCATAGTCGTCGAGACTGGCAAATTGCTCCAAAGCGCTTTTATTATTTGTTAGCGCTCGGTTTAGTCGAGTGCGTCCCTCTGTTTGCGCTCGACTTAGTCGAGTGCCCTCTGTTTGCGCTTGGCTTAGTCGAGTGCCCTCTGTTCGCGCTCGACTTAGTCGAGTGCGCCTTAATTGACACTCATCTGAAAACGAGAGCCCATTAGATATGAAATCCTTCTTTTTAATTTTGTTATAAAGAAATGTTGCAAGGGCAGGCGTGGCAAATAATTCAACACCTGAATCGGCAAGATATTTTGCCCTTTTCAGAATATTAACCAGCATTTGTTCGGCTGCAAGCACAGTTTTATGAAAATAAACCTGCCAGTACATCAGCCGTCGTGCAATAAGAAATTTTTCGATGGAATATATTCCTTTTGATTCAACCACTAATTGGTCATCAACGACTTCAAGCATTTTAATAATTCTGTCGTATCCGATAACACCTTCGGATACACCGGTAAAAAAACTGTCGCGTTTTAAATAATCAAGCCGGTCAACATCTAATTGTCCGGAAACTAATTGATGGAGAAAATTTTTTGAATAATTTCCGTTGAATATTTCGATTGCTAATGAAAGCTTTCCGTTAAATTCATCATTGAGTTTTTTCATGAAGATAGCCGATATATCTTCATGAGTTATATTTTCAATAATATCATGCTCGAGTGTGTGGGAAAACGGGCCATGTCCGATATCATGCAATAAAATAGCTACTTTTGCCCCTTCCTCTTCTTCTCTGGTAATTTTATGACCTTTAGCCCTGATTTCCTGAATAGCCATATCCATCAGGTGGGTTGCCCCTAATGCATGCTGAAACCTCGCATGGAACGCTCCCGGATAGACCATATAGGTCAGCCCAAGTTGCATTATTCTACGTAAACGCTGAAAATAGGGATGTTCAATCAGCTCCTGAACTAACCCGCCGGAAATGTTGATGAACCCGTAAATAGGGTCGTTTAAAATTTTTTGTTTGAAGGTCATAGATTTATTCTGAAAAATTTACAAAACTATGCGTTTATTTTTGGCATTTTTCAAAATGCCTATTTTTTAGTTTACAATTTTAATAAAAATAGACAAAAGAAAACACCTTTGAGCATTGGCGTACTCACCCCCTCGGTCCCCCTCTCTACGAGCAGAGAGGGGGATGATACTGACGTATTATAACAAAGAGTCATCAATACGGATGTATCGCCCCTCTCTATACATAGAGAGGGGAAGGGGGTGAGTATGCCGAAATTTGTAAAGCGGCATTTGAAAAATACCAAAAAGTGTAAACTACTTTGAAGCGATTTTGAAAAATGCCCGTTTATTTTTTCAAAATAATTTCAAACTTTGTTTAAGTTGC
The DNA here is from genome assembly GCA_016209245.1 of Bacteroidia bacterium. Taxonomy (GTDB): domain Bacteria; phylum Bacteroidota; class Bacteroidia; order Bacteroidales; family BM523; genus JACQWN01. The sequence continues at coordinate 2,199 of JACQWN010000107.1, read as the reverse complement.
ATATTTTTTTCCATCTGATGATTCAAATTTCAGTTGTACGATTTTTTCGTACAACTGACTTCCCTCTTTAGTGAGTTTCGTTTTTAAATCGCTCCAATATCGTTTTGGAATAGAGCTTCCGGTTAATATTTCAATGACATCAATTACCGAAAAATACCAAATTTCATTGTTAGCATCGAAATATCTGCGAATTTGTTTATTCTCAAATACCGCTAATTTGTTTTTTTGCATAAGATTGTATTTCTAATAAATTATTCATACAGGATTGATACCTCGGATGTCTTTTCTACGAGAGAGTATGAATACGCAAATATAATTATTCTATCCGAATAATACGATTTCAAAAGCAAGATATTTAATGCTCACTTTATTTTTTATATAAAAAAAGCCCCATCGGGGGCTTTTCTTGAATATTTAACAGGAATTATTGTCTTTCGTAAGTCATAGTTTCTGAGATTGTTCTGTTAGTACCGTCGTTATTTTCTGTAATTTCAGTCTCAATAATAATCTCTTTTTTCTTCAATTGGCTAAACCTCACTATTCCAAGAGTTTCAGCATCTCCGGAAGATGTATAGAAATCGGTATCCTCTCCATCAGAAGAACTGTATTCCGTCATCTGAAAGGAGACTCTTTCTTTATCTTTATATTCTGCCTCTTTATTTCCATCCATGAAGAACCAGTAACCTTTAATAGTCTCTTGTTCAGTATCACCACCTGTAATTTCTGTAGTTGCGATCGTAAAGGTTCCATCATCCTCAATGGTCATAGTTTCAGTATAAGATGATGTAACTGGATCTCCGCTACCGTATGTTACAGTCTTAATTGAACCATTAAAGTTTGTGATTGTGGTGCTGCTACCATAAGTATAGGTTCTGTCCCATTCTGTCAGTTGCCATTCCCCAACAAGTCTTTTTTTCCTTGAACGGAATGATAATAACGGGTCATTTTCTCCCTTTTTACATGTGTTAAACACCGGGATTACCATTAACGCACAAAGTGTGATTACAATTAATTTTTTCATAATAAATAAGTTTAAATGTTAATAAATAATTATAAATTAAAGAGTTAAATATGAAATACATATCTAATTGATTTGCAAAGATATTAATTTTTAGAGTATAAAAAAAATAATATTTATTTTTACAACATAAATTTAGCATGAATAATACATGAATTTTTAGAATAAAATATATGACTAACCCCGTCTTTTAAGGCGGGGGAAAAAAAATATCATCTTTGTTTCCATCCTCTGCAAAATTTTGAAAATTATAAAATTTTCAAAATTTCGCAGAGAGCGTAGAAAGTCATTTTTTAGTGTCCCCGCCCTGAAGGACGGGGTTAGAAATCTGTGTAATCTGTGGCTTAATTTTCTATTTTCCAATTTATATTTAGTTTATAATCAATCATTTAAATACCGTGAACGGTTACATCTTTTTTATGCAAAACTTCTGGAAACCAAATGTAAGAATTCGTGATTTCATTATCATCGGATTGATAATAAGTATAGTATTTCTATATTTGGACTTAAACAAAAAAAATGAAGCTATTGCATACATTAATAATGAAAAAGAAGAGCTGAAAAAAGATTACAAAAAATTACTTTCAGAATATCAAACTCTGCAAACCGACAATGATACATTAAATGTAAAGATTAAAAATGAGGAAGAAAAAATCATGGCTATTATGGAGGAACTTAAAACAGTTAAAGCTGAAAATACGACCAGGATAAGGGAATATAAAAACGAGCTGAATGTTCTGCGTGAAATAATGAAAGGTTATATCGCCCAGATTGATTCATTAAATAAGCTGAATCAGCAGCTTTTGGCTGAAAATATTGAAGTCAAATCAAATTTTCAGGAAGCCAAAGGGCAAATTCATCATCTGTCAAAAGTCAGGCAGGAGCTTGAAAGCAAAGTCACTATCGGGTCGGTTATTCAGGCAAAAAATATCGGGGTTTTGCTTTTAAATGAAAACGACAAGGTAATTAATAAAGATGGTGCTCTTATTAAAGCAAGGAAAGTGTATAAAATAAAAACAAATTTTACCCTGCGTGAAAATCCTCTTGCCCCGAGCGGGGAAAGATTCGTGTATTTAGTGTTTGCACGAAAACTCTAAAAATTCATTATTTTCAAGGGTTTGCTGTTGATAAAATCTGAAAACTTTATGCGAATGTTAAGCAATATTGCTGTACCTTTATTG
>JACQWN010000106.1 GCA_016209245.1 Bacteroidia bacterium | reverse complement strand
TTGTATAACCTTGCAACTTCAGGAATATCATCTTTGTCAGTATGTCTTCCTTTTTTGTCGTGTCCGCAGTATTCGTTTATTGAAATGAAAATATTTTTTTTGTTACTTGCTCCTTTTTGAATAAATAAAACACTAGTATTAATGGTAACATTCGGGCTAAATGTTTCAAAGGGTAATTCGACAATTGCAAATAAATTTCCTTTGTCCAATATGTATTGTCTTAAATATTCTTCCTGCTCGTTTCCTAAAATTCCACTCGGAAGAACCATTGCCATTCGACCTCCATCTTTTAATAACTCTAAACATCTTTCAATAAATAATACTTGAGGTTCTTCTTGTTCTTTTAACTTTCCAGTTTTTATCCATTTATCGTTTTCCTCTTCAAATTTCCATTTATAACCAACATTAAATTGTTTCAATTTTTCTTCTCCTTCAACTGGAATTTTACTTCCAAATGGAGGATTAGTTAATAATACATCAAACATTCCAAGTTGAATTTTTGTTTGTGTTTCTTGTTTCCAATTCTTTGGTTTTTCTAAACTGTCTTCACAAAATATACCTGTTGTTCCGTCACCGATTAAATTCATATATGCTTTTGCAACTTTGCTCAAAAAATAATCTTTGTCAATTCCCCTGAAATTATTTATGGCAATTCTTACTTTGGCTGTATCAATATCGTTCTGCTTCCATCCTAGTTTCTGATATTTCTTGTCTGCGACATCCCACACATATAAGCGTCTGCTACAACATCTCTTTCGCTGCTCGTTAGCGAATAATTTTGCAACTCACCGACAAGATACACGATAGAATTAGTATCAAGGGTAATTCGGTCTTGCTCATCAAATACTTCGGGCTGATTTGTCCTTACTTCTAAAAATAAATCCAGTATTCTTTGCTTAACTTTTTCGGCTTCTTCATCAACACCCGCACGAAATTTTACTATTTCATTCGGCGCTGTAAATTTTTCGTCATAAAGTTTACAGAAAATTAAATTAATAAGTTGTTGTGCCAGCACTTCGTCTCTCGTTACTCCAACTGTATTTGCAGCAAGATGATTACGAATTGCTTTAAAAGTGGCTTTTAAGTTGTGTGTTGGCTTTAAATCTTTCTGTCTGAATTTTCCAATATCCTCAACTCTTTGACCTGCTATAGGAATATTTGGAATTTCCTGAAATTCAATTCTGCCTTCTTTTTCAAACTTGTGTAGAAATAAGCGTTCTTCACCATTAAACCAAACTCCTAAATATGCTTTTGAAAAACGCAAATAATCTTCAAGCTGTCTTCTTCCGTCTTTCCTGTTTTTCTTTTTGCACTCAACTATAATATAAACTTCATCTTCATTTTTGTTTTTGTCCTTGAAAACAGCAATGTCAATAGGATATTCCTTTTTTGTATCAGACGGTCTTACTTTAACTCTGAATTGAGGTCTTGTCTGTATTTGCTCTTTCTTATATCCATAGTCCTCTACAAGTTGTCGGGAAAATACCTGAACCGCTTCCACTTCTTCAGGAGTTGCGTTTAATTCAACGCCTGAGATATAATCAATGATTTTATATTGAAAATAATTCATAATGATATAGAATAAGGTAATGACTTGATGTAGTTTTCTATAAATTTCCAATCCGGCTGACCGTTTTTGGATGGCAACTTTATCTTGGCTTGTTTCATTCGTGTTTGGCTGCATTTACTACCATAATTGTAACGATATTGTTCTAAATTCAGAATGGTAACTAAAAATAAAGCAACATATTTATTCATCTTGAATATCAATATGCCAATGAATTTGTACTTTTTCTCCATCAACTATTTCGGTAACTATCCCGTCAGTATTACCAATTAAAACAGCGTGAGCAATGAGTTCTTTACTTTCATCTCGCAAGTGCCAACTTCGGTAATACTCTCCGAAAGACAATGTCCAATGTGGGTAGTAGCCGTTTGTATTTCCTTTTTTAATAAGGGGGGCAATATACATTAAAAGTCGGTTTGAACTTATGTGAATATCCAACATTATTTAGAAATTCTTATTGATTTTATATATTTTTCCATAAATTCAAAATCTGGTTTCCCATCTTTTGTTGGCAATTTTATTACGCTTTCTTTCATTCTTTCTAATCCCCATTTACGACCATAGTTAAATCTGTATTTTTCTAAACGAATAATTGTAGTTATAAAAAGAGCAATAAATGGATTTAATTCAAATTTTGGATAAAAAACATTAACACTATCTAATGCCCAATATTCAAATGGCTGATAATAGGCCTCTGCCACCGAACCATCATAATTAACAGTTATCGTATTCCCTTTAAAAATAGCATCTTGACCTACTTTCCCGGTTAAGCCGTTATTAGAATCAGAAGAACCAATAAAATAGGTTTCTCCTGCTTCCATATCTGCTTGGGTTAATCGTTTGCCTTTTTTTATTTCAAATAGGCAATCATTTGAAAGTTTAAAATAGTTCCAATTTTCGGATTCTAATTTTATATCTTTTTCTGAAATGCTTGAAATAAAATTATTGTATAAATCTAAATATCCTTCTTTTATACAAAATGATAAATAGTTCCTGACAGAAGTGATAAAATATTCTTTCGTTAATTTACTATAATCTGTTTCTAAATAATTTTCTACGCTCCAATCGTCATCAGCTGTTACGATTTTATTTATACTAAATCCTGCTTCTTCTTTTCTATTATAATCATTATAATATTTCACCCATTTATCTTTCCATTCCTTCCATTTTCCTTTGGCATCTATCCTGGTATTTTTTCTTTTTTCAAATCCATCGTCTTTGTAATAACCGAAGTAAGTTTTTTTAGTTGCAGAGTGTTTTCTATGTGCAGTAAAAATCATTGCACAAGTTACGCTACTTGCTTTTGAAGTGGTGAACAATTCATCGGGCAGTGATAACACCGCTTCTAATGTATGATGTTCCAATAATTTTTTTTTCAATTCATACACTTTTCCTTTTGTGGCTAATGCTCTTTCCATTGGCACGATTGCGATACAAGTTCCACCATCCACCAAACACTCCAGATTATTTAAAACAAATTCAAGTTCGTCAATATCTTTTTTCTTGTCTCCCTTGTATGGTGGATTTAAAAAGCCTACGGTGGGGTTTTTGTTTTTAATTTCCTGCATTATTTCTTCATCAAAACAATTTCCATTTATGATATTTGTTTTTCCGTCCTGATGAATATACATATTGGAAACTGTAAGAGCAAAAATGTGTGCCTGATACTCTGTACCGAACAATTGATTATTTTTTATTTCCCTTATTTTCGCTTGATTTCCACTCGCATCTGCAATCATTTTTTTCATTGCAGATATTAGAAAACCTCCTGTCCCTGTACAGTTATCATAAACAACACTGTTTGGGTTTACTTGTGCTAACTCAGCAAATAACTCCGTAATATGGGGCGGTGTGAGAACTATTCCTAAACCCTTGTCGCTGTTTGCATACCGTAAAAATTCAATATACAACTGCCCGAGAACATCAAAATATTTATGTGTTTTAATGAATGAATTAATATTCTCGTCAATGTCTTTAATGAGATTTTTTAAAACATCTTTTTTTGTAGAAAGAGATGTGTCAGTTCTTATGAAGCCAAATTGAATGTCTAGGTTTTCAAGTTTCTCGCCTTTAATATTTGCGTTCTTCAATTCATTGCTTACCGTGTCAACTAAATAATTGGCTAATTCTTTAGGTGCATTTTCAATTTTTTTCTTTCTTTCTTCGGGTGTGTCTTTCTCACTTGTTGCACCGAACAAATGATATGAGGTTTTGAATGCCTTATTTTCTAAAGCAATCAAAATACAACTGATTAACAAGCTACGCTGACTTTCTAATATTTTATATGAATGCAGCGTGTCATTTAATTTTTTTGTGAACTCTAAAAGAGTGTTATAATCCTGACGAAATTTTTCAGGGCTTTGTAAATATCCGTCCAAATAGTCATTCCCTGTAAGAAGTTTGTTTCCGAATATCGGAACGGCTTTCCGTTCATTTTTGAGTTGTAAAAAATGCGAAACTTTTAATTCTTGATTTGTCTGGCCGCTTATGCCTATTGCTAAAACATCAAATTCTTTTGATATATAAGAAGCGTATAATAATGCTCCGTCAACAGCGTATTCCGAAAATTTGTCTTTTGTTTTACTTTCGTGTTTTGTTATTTCGGCTTTACATTCTACTACAATTATTAAATCAGAATTACCCGCAAAAGTTATGAGGAATTCCGGCTTTCCAATTCCTCCTGCTTTTTTTGATGCTGTTTTTAATAATTTGCTTATGATAGGATTGTCCGACAATTGTTCTTCTATGTGAACAATATCTTTGAATTGCTCAAAGTGAGAGCGGACAATGCTTTCTGTTTTTCTTTCGTTTGCCATTATTCAAATGTGTTTAATGATTTTTTGTTTTAAATATTCAATTTTTTTTTCTGCAACTTTCAATATCTCAATGTCAGCATTCTCATTAATAATTTTGTAAGCAATCTGGTCGCTTAAATATTCATCTGATAGCTTCTTAAAATCTTGATTAAATATTCTTGCAATGCCTGCAATAATTTCTTTTGTAGGTTGCCTATCATTACGTTCAATTCTCCCAAGCAACGAAGGGTCAATATCCAATTGAGCAGCAACCTTTCTAAGTGGCAATTCTGCTTCTTCTCTCAAATTTCTGATGTATTCGCCGAATGTTATCAACTTTTGTTTTTTCATTATTTTGGACAAATTATGTCACAAAAATAATGACAAAAATTAAACTGACAAAAATTCAATTGAAAAGCTAAGAACTTTTTTATCGTCAGTAAAAAAAGTTCTGATAATCATTCATGTCAATCCTGACGGCGACGCTGTCGGTCCGGGCTTGGGATGGGCTTTATATCTGAAGGCAAAAGGTATTGAAGTTTCGGTTATCTCTCCTAATCGTTTTCCTGAATTTCTCAAATGGTTACCTGAAAATGAAAATATTATTATTTTCCAGCGAAGGGAAAAAAAGGCATTGAAGCTGCTCAATGAGGCGGAATTAATTTTTCTGATAGACCTGAACGATATATTAAGAACAGGAAAAATCGAAGAATATCTCAAAAACATAAAGACTTCTAAAATATTGATTGACCATCATCCTGCTTTGGCATCATTTACAGATTTGATTATAGCTGAACCGTCTGCATGCGCTACATCGGAGCTGATATACGAGATTATTGAATCGCTTGGCGATGAAGAAATAATTGATTTTAAAATTGCAACATGCCTTGCCACAGGTATCATCACCGATACAGGTTCTTTAAGCTATGGTTTAATAACTCCTGGAACTTTTTTGATTATGAGCCGCCTGCTTCAAAAAGGAATTGATAAAGATTTTATTTGTACTAAAGTTTACGATAATTTTTCAGCCGACCGTATGCGTCTAATGGGTTACGCATTATATGAAAAAATGATTGTATTGCCTGAATATCATACCGCTTATATTATACTCGATAAAGTGGAGTTGGAACGGTTTAATTTTGCAATAGGCGATTCCGAAGGTTTTGTTAATCTGCCTTTATCAATTAAAGGTATTGTTTTTTCTGCGTTTTTCATGCAAAAAAATGACATGGTAAAGATTTCGTTTCGTTCGAAAGGTAATTTTGAAGTCAATAAATTTGCTGAGAAGCATTTCAATGGCGGCGGTCATAAAAATGCTGCCGGTGGCGAGGATAAGCTTCCACTTGAAGATTCTGTAAAAAGATTTGTAGGATTACTGAAACAATATGCTGATTCTTTAAAATAAAAAGCAGTGAGTAGTAAAATGAGAAATCCTTATATTTATATTTTGATTATATGTGCGTTATTTATTAATCTACAAAAAGGATTTAGTCAGAATGAACGCGCAAATAAAATCGTATTCAGAACGCAGTTAAATCAAATCGACATTAAGGCAATAATTGTTGGAGTTTCTGAATATAAGAACCTTCCGGAATGCAAACAATTATTATTTGCAGATGATGATGCAGATGAGTTCTGCAATTTTCTGGATACTATTGGAATTAAAAAGGAGAATATAACAAAAGTAATCAATGATCAGGCAAGTTCTGCTTATGTTGAACAATTGTTATACAATACGTTATTTAAAAATTCGAAAGCAGGTGATATATTACTTTTTTATTTTGCCGGTCATGGTGATGTTGACGCTGAAATCGGCGATGGCTTTCTGTTGATGTCTGAAGTGACTGACGATGGCGATTATTCGGTAAGCGACGCAATTGAACTTAATTGGATACAGCGGAGAGTTGCAACGGCAGGGAAAAAAGGAGTGGTCACGGTTCTCATTACCGATGCCTGCCGGTCAGGCAAACTTATTAGGGATCCTATGGGTGCTTTCAATACAACAACAGCCCTCGTGAAAGATTGGGAAAGCGCTTTGAAATTGGTATCCTGCCAACCTGAGCAATATTCTTATGAAGGCGAAAGGTGGGGTGGCGGACATGGCATATTTACTTTTTATCTGATAAACGGTCTCATGGGTTTGGCGGATGAAGACAACGATGGCGTAATCAGATTTGGTGAAATTGCTGATTATGTAAGACAGAATGTAAGAAATGAGACCGAATACAAACAAACTCCGAAATCGTCGGGGAACGACGGTCAAAATTTATTCCTGGTTGATACAGTATTAAAAAAAAATGCAAAAGCAATTATTGAAGAGCATATCAGACGTTCCGTAACCCCAGTGCAGGGTCGTGGATTAAACCCTGATACTCTGAATATTGATAAAGAAACACTAATCCTGATTGATAGTCTTCGCAGTGCCATTCTTTTCAATAATTTAATTGATACAAGTCAATATTTTATAACAGAAGATAAATCCAAAATTTCTCTTTCGAAAGTTATTTCATTAAAAGGACATGATAACCGAATCAATGATATTTGTATATCGCCAGACAAAATATTTACATGTTCCGATGACTGTAAAATTAAAATATGGGATATAAAAGATCTTTCTTTGATACAGGTTATTGATAAGATGAAAGCGCCTGTTCTCTCCATCGGATACATTGGGGAAAACATGATAGTATCAGGCGGTAAAGACAATACTATCACAATTTGGGATATTCAGAAAAATAAGTTGGTCAGGAAAATAAAGAAAGCGCATAATTCCTGTGTAAATAACATTATTATCCGAAAAGATGCCAATCAAATTATTAGTTCAGGCGACGATGATAAAATCCATATCTGGTCGGCCGAAACCGGAAAACTTTTAGTTACTCTTGAGGGAAACATAAATAATTTTACATCATTGCAAATTAATCCTGATGGTAATCTGCTTACAGCAGGTGACGCAGGTGGTGTAATATATATCTGGAATCTAAAAGATTATGAACTTGCCGGTACTTTATCCGGGCCGAAGTATCCTGTCACCGGAATAATATTTCATGAGAATAGAAAAATACTGATAAGTTGCTATAATTCAGGACAAATCTCATTGTGGAATGTTGACAATCATAAACTTATTAAAACTTTTACTACAGAAAGAAATAGTAATTTGAGTTGTATCGTTAAAAATAACCACCTGCTAATCCTGACAAAAAAGGATATACTAAAACATATTTTTTTCGACACTGGGGGTGAGACTAATATTAATATTGAGCAAAAAAACATCTCAAAAATATTATCTGTTGGCGATAGTCTTATTGTTTGTGGAAATGAAACCGGCGAATTACTCCTCGAAAGAGTTGATTATCCTCACTTAATTCCTTCTGCCATGAATTTATTTCAACAACTTGAAGATATAGCTATACCAGATAAGACTATACTTGAATTAAAAGGAGAGTTATATTCTGCTTTGGTAAATAAGGCAGATGAAACAGTTATTCCTTTTATCTTAGGCGATTATATTTTGCCGGATAAGAAGGAAGTCGAATATGCCATAGAATTACTGGATAACGCAATTTTACTATTTAATACGGACACTCTATTGATTAGAAAAACGACATTCAAAAAATACATTCTTCAGATCAATCATATCCTGTATTATGATAATAAAGACGACAATAAATATAAATATGCTATTCATATTTTGGATTCTATTGCTGAAATTGAACCCAATTCCGCTTTCCCATTTCATCTACTGGGAATATTATACCAAAGGCTGGATAGTATTGAAAAAGCCAAAGAGAATATTCAGCATGCAATCAATAATTCCAAGACATGGACTGAACCCAGAAATAATCTAGGCAACATTTATCTGGATAATAGTCAGTATGATAAAGCAATAAACGAATATGAGAAAATAATAAATATTAAGCCGGATTCTCCTAAAGCGTATAACAACCTTGGAAAAGTTCATTTTAAACTTGGTTCGTACCAAAAAGCTGAAGACTTTTATAAAAAATCACTGCTTATAGATTCTGTGAATCCGGTAACCATAATCAATTATGGTGAATTACAGCTTTTCCGGGGAAGATACAGGGACGCTGAAAATCTACTGCTAAAAAGTTATGAAATTGATTCTTCTTTCTACCTTTCTGTACTTCAAAATGCCAAATTACTTGATTTTTTATATACAAATGATTTGCAAGATGAAGAATATATAAAACAAGCATTGTATTTGTATCGTAAAGCCATAAAGATTTATCCAGAAAATCCGGAAATATATATTTCGCTTGCAAAATTTTACATAAAAGCTATTGATAAAGATGATAAAACAATGAATAAGGTACTTTTTAATTCACCCGTATTTTTAAATGAGAATGAAGACTTAAAACGAAAACTGATTGATGAAATAATCAAATTATCAAATAAAGCATTGACGATTGATCCTAATTCCATTGATGCAATTGAATGTCTGGCTTTTGCCTCTTTATTTCGAAATGAGTACTTTGATGATGCTTATATCAAAGAAATCAGAGTGAATTCTGAATTACCCTGGTCATATTATAAATATGCATTGAAAAAAAAAAAAAAAGGAGATTTTATGAATGCAATAATAAATTATAAAACTGCTATTGATAAAGATAACCTGTTTTTACTTGCATATCTAAATTTATGGGACGTATATGTTGTTTTAAATCAAACTAATGAATTAAATATGTTGTATAAAAAAGCGTTGAAGGTTTTCCCTGAATCTCCTGTTTTTCCATACCGAAAGGCGATACTGGATAAAAAAGTTGATGAATCGGAACTTAAAAAGGCAATATCCAAGGATAAACAATTTTATCAAGCAAAGTTATTGTTGTACAACAATAACTACAAAATTGGTTCGAAAAGCACTATAGAAATTGAAGATCAGCAGTATAAATATTCTATCAAAAAAGTTGAAAAGTTAAACGATAAATGCTTTCTCGTTACAAAAGACAATTGGTATGGAGTAATGGAAATAACAGGAAAATTTATACTGCCTCTTGACTATAATAAGATCATAAAAATAAATGACACCCTTATTTGTGCAATCTCGGGTGATGAAATTTTAAGTCAGACCAATAAAATACTCTGGTTTGGCATGAATGGTAAACTATATAAATTTCAAGAATATAAAAGAGCATTTTTGCGATGTAACGGAAAGAGCCAAATTGATGGTTGCTGTTATTTTGTAGTCGAAAAAGATGGGAAATATGGCTGTATTGATCTCTTTGGACAAGAAATCATCCCCGTCACTTATCAAAATATTATTAATTTTAGTAATGGGAACAGCATGGTTGGCGTCATGTCGGGAAACAAATTCGGATGTTATTCCATGGAAGGTCAATTGATAATACCAATACAATATGATAGAATTGAACAGGGCTTCCTGAATCAAGATAAACCATGCGTCGTATGCTACCTGAATGATAAAAAATTTTGGATTGATATTACTGGGAAACAATATTAAAATATGAAAAATAGTTTGGAGTGTCATAAAAGTAAATCTATAAAGATTTTTAGAAATTTTCGAGTTTATCAGATTCCTGTATTATTTTCCAGTTTCTTATTATTACTTCCGTTTTTTAACATTATTTCAGGATGCGGAAATAAGCATCATCAACTTTCAAAAAAAGAAATTGAGCAATATAAAGAACCGCTGGTACAGGTTAACAAATACCTCACCAAGAAAGATGAAGAGCTTATCAAGGGCTATGTAGAGCGCAGGAAATGGAAAATGGATGTTACCGAAAGAGGTATTTATTATATGATTTATGAGCATGGTTCAGGGGCAAAGGCGGAAGCCGGTAAAATTGTAACAATTAATTTCGACATACGTTTACTCGACGGAACTTTATGTTATTCTTCCGATTCCATCGGTCCAAAAAGTTTTAAAATTGCTAAAAGTGATGTCATATCCGGTCTTGATGAAGGAATATTATTATTGCGTGAAGGCGACAAAGCGCGGTTTATTATTCCACCATTCCTAGCTTACGGATTGCTTGGCGATGGCGATAAAGTTCCGATGCGGTCAATTGTTGTCTATGATGTAGAGTTAATAAAAATTACCGATAGCTATTAGGAGTTTCCTGAAAAAAAATTTTTATAACCCTTATAAATTAACAATTTTTTAACTTTTTAATTAGTGTCTGTCCGTAATGTAAAGAAAAGACACTAATTTCACGAATTATAAATAATTTTTTCTAATAAATTCGTGC
>JACQWN010000105.1 GCA_016209245.1 Bacteroidia bacterium | reverse complement strand
TAAAAAATTCGTACTTCGATGGAATAATCTGTATGAAATAACATTGATCTAAATAGTAACAAAATATTTTTTATATTTGCAACCAAATAAAAATATCAAACAAAAATATATGGAAGAGAAGAAAAGAGTTGAAGATACAATAATGGAGATGCTTGAACCAAAAGTAAAAGAAATACAAAAACGTTTTTCTGAAGGTGAAAAATTAAGCTTCCAGGATTTTAATTTACTTTTACTAAAAACTCAATATAACCCTTTAAATCATCTTGATGAAAAACTTGACCAGACAGACGCAGATGTTGCAAATTTAAAAATAGATTTTGCAAATTTAAGAGGTGAATTTGCAGGTTTAAAAGGTGAATTAAAAGCTGAATTTGCAGGTTTAAGAGGTGATTTTAAAGCACTGGAACAAAATATAGAAGCCAAAATACAAAAAACAATAGTTATGAATATGAAATGGACTATCGGCTCAATTGCTTTTTTAGTTACTATATTAAAATTACTTGAACTGATATTTCAATAATAAATTATTAAATTTAAACATTATGAAAACAACCGTAATATTTACAGTCATTTCATTTTGGCTGGTTAGCCTGGTCACCGCTCAGAATTTTCGGGCTTCAGTACAAACCAAGGATGAAAAATGGGGCTTCATTGACAAATCGGGCAATTGGGTCGTGCAGCCGGAATATGATGATTCGTGGCATGTGCCTATAATATCAATAGAAATTAAAGATGAAGATAAAGATGAGGGTGAAGGCGAAGAAGAAAAATCTAAAACAACTTTAGGGTTAGGATTTTCCGGTTTAAAAAAAGTCTACTTGCCGGTTAACCTTAGCGATCCTGTTCGTGTTAAAAAGGACGAAAAATGGGGTTATATAACGCTTTCAGGACAAATTGTCGTACAACCTACATATATTAACACAGAAGATTTTTATGACGGATGTGCCAAAGTCAGAATATTAGATGTAAAAACAGAAAAGAAGTTTTTTGGATTTATTAATACCAAAGGGGAATATATTTATCAGCCGACATTAATTGATGCTGAAGATTTTTCCGATGGAGTGGCATGGATCAGAAAAGATAAAACATGGGGCTGCATTAATACCAAAGGTGAAATGGTTGTTGAGCCGGTATATGAAAAAGGAGAAAAATTTTCTCATGGACTTGCTTATGCGAAGAAAGACAAAAAATGGGGAATAATTAATAAGAACGGGCAGACGATAGTTGAATTTATTTTTGAAAAGATTGAAGATTTCGATAATGGACTTGCCCGGGCAAAACAAGGTGGTAAATGGGGCTTTATTGATGAAAAAGGGAATTGGGTTATTTCTGCCAAATATGATGGAATAAAAGATTTTTCAGAAGGTTTGGCACAGGCAAAGAGCGGCGATTCGTGGGGATATATTAATAAGCAGGGGGAATGGCTCGTACAACCTCAATATGACCGTGCCGAGGCGATTAAAAACAGCTTTGGCAGAGTTAAGAAAGGCGATTTCTGGGGATTTGTTAATAATACCGGCTCGATTATAGTTCAGCCACAATATCAAGGTGCCAAAAATTTTCAGGATGGGGTAGCAAGAGTTAAAATCAAAGAAAAATGGGGTTTGATTGATCAAACCGGGCAATTTCTTCTAAAGCCGGAATATACATATATAATGGCATTTAATGACGGATTGGCTCATATATGCCAAGGTTCAAAATGGGGATATATAAACAATAAAGGAGAAACAGTAATTCCTCTTTCATATGACTTTGCATTCAAGTTCGTTGATGGAATAGCCATTGTCGCACAAGGGAAATTATGGGGCATTATCAATGCTAAAGGCGAATGGGTAATGCAACCTACATTTGTCGCTATTGAACATTTCAGAGAAGGACTTGCTTGTGCAAAAACTCAAAAGCTCTTTGGTTATATTGATAAATCAGGGAAATTTATCATCCCTGAACAATTTGAAGCCGGTAATGCCTTTACATCCGGGATTGCACAGGTAAAAAAGAATAACCTCTGGGGATATATTGACAAACAAGGGAACTGGCTTGTTGAACCCAAGTTTTTAAAAGTGACGGATTTTATTGAAGTAAAAGATTAAGGTATAATTTCAATAAATTCCTCCTTAATCAATTCTTCGCCTTTGTACCGCAAAAAAAGCTGAACAATAGCCAGGACATCCTTCTGGCAGTAATTCACGATCCGCTGTAAATCTTTTTCAAACCAATATACTCTTGCCACATCGCTGCCTTCTATATCATGCTATGGGGTCGGGAGATCAAAGATGGTTGTAAGAAGGTCGAGAGAGGTATAATGCTTATAATCGCCGAATTTCCAAAGTTCCATAGTATCAATATGCTTTACTTCCCATGGTTTCTTCCCCGCAATATCAATTAAAGCAGGGAGCTTAAGTCCGTTGATTAAAATTCGCCTGGCAAGGTACGGAAAATCAAATTCCTTTCCATTATGAGCGCAAAGCAGATGTTCCTCTTTATTGTAATACTTTTCAAGAAGTGTGGCAAAATTTTTTAATATTCTGCTTTCATCATCGTCAAAAAATGATTTTATGCGAAGAGTTTTATTCCCATTTTTAGTGACAATGATTCCAACAGATATACAAATAATTTTTCCAAATTCGGCATAGATTCCTGCTCTATGGTAAGCATCGGAAGCCGTTTCTTCATCCTTGCGGAAATACGATGATTTTTTATCCCAGAGCTTTTGCATCTCTGTTGTAAGCTCTTCAAAAGTCGGAGCTACCGGTACTGTTTCAATATCTATGAAAAGTACATTCTCATTTTTAAAGTTTTGACCGATTTTTGGTACCTATCAAGCACTACATCTACCGAACGCCCTCTTTCAATAATGTCTCTATTAATTACTCTTATGAGGCGGTCGTCGGCTTCTGCATCCACAAAAACCTTTACATCTAATAAATTCCTTAATTCCGCATGGGTTAAAATTAATATACCTTCAACTATAACTACATGCTTTGGAAAAACTTTAATAGTTTCTTCCGAACGTGTGCAGGTTAGATATGAATAAACCGGCTGATTTATAGTTTTGTTTTGTTTAAGCAGCTTGATATGTTCCACAAGCAAATCAAATTCAACCGAGTCGGGATGGTCAAAGTTTATTTCAAGCCGTTGTTCCAATGGCAGATGACTGTTATTTTTATAATAGGAATCCTGCGGCAGAATCGCCACTTCGTTTTTCCGAAGGCTTCCGACAATTTTATTTACGACTGTGGTTTTTCCTGAACCGGTACCACCTGCAATGCCTATTACTAACATAAAAATTGTTGTTACATAACGGGGAGCAAGATAATATTTTTTTTTATCTGAAAAAAAATAATTAATTTTGAAAATTAATTTCGGGGTGTAGCGCAGTTGGCTAGCGTACCTGCTTTGGGAGCAGGTGGTCGTCAGTTCGAGTCTGACCACCCCGACGAATTAATTGGTTAGCGTATGGCGCCTATGGCGCCATGGTCGTCAGTTCGAATCTGACCACCCCGACAGAATTTCTTCTACACTACCTTCAATCTCTGGATATTCGCCTTTTCAAGCTTTTCGGTTGCGTAATCAACGGTAATAATAATATCTTTAATATTTGAAGAGGGTAAGTCAAACATTGCGTCGGTCATGATTGTTTCGCAGATTGCTCGTAAGCCCCTTGCCCCTAATCGGAATTCAATGGCTTTATCCACAATATATTTATAAGTTTCCTCATCGAATTGAATTTTTATGTCATCCATTTCTAACAGCTTAATATATTGTTTGATAATTGCATTTTTGGGCTCAGTAAGGATTCGGCGGAGTGCGTCCCAATCGAGTGGTTCGAGGTATGTTAAAACCGGCAGACGTCCAACAATTTCAGGAATCATGCCATAAGCCCTTAGATCCTGAGGTGCGATATATTGAAGAAGGTTATTGCGGTCGGCGATAGTATCTTTCTTTCCTGCACCATAACCGACAATTTTAGTATTTAGCCGTTGTGCAATCTTTTTTTCTATACCTTCATAAGCACCACCGCAAATAAATAAAATATTCTTTGTATCAACAGGAATCATTTTCTGTTCGGGATGTTTCCTGCCTCCCTGAGGCGGAACATTCACAACTGAACCCTCGAGAAGCTTAAGCAAACCCTGTTGAACGCCTTCGCCGGAAACATCACGGGTTATGGATGGATTGTCGCCTTTTCGAGCAATTTTATCTATCTCGTCAATAAAAACAATTCCGCGTTCGGCCAATGCTACATTATAATCTGCTGCCTGAAGCAGACGTGTCAGCAAGCTTTCAACATCTTCCCCTACATATCCTGCTTCAGTAAGCACTGTTGCATCAACAATAGTGAAAGGCACTTGTAAAATTTTGGCTATTGTCCTGGCTATCAATGTTTTTCCCGTGCCGGTTTCGCCGACAAGAATGATATTGGATTTTTCAATCTCAGTATCATCATAAATATTTTGTTGTGCAAGGCGTTTATAATGGTTGTAAACAGCAACGGAAACTATTTTTTTTGCATTGTCTTGTCCAATCACATATTGTTCGAGAAAACGTTTGATTTCGGCAGGCTTGAGTAATTTTACTTTCTTCAGCTCGAATTTTTTTTTCGAATGTGTTTCTTCTTGAGAAATACGGTATGCTTGATCAACACATTCATCACAGATATGTCCGGAAGCGCCTGCAATAAGCAGTCGGATTTCTCTTTTGTCCCTGCCGCAAAACGAGCATTTTTCCATATACAAGATTATTTACTTTCTTTCACTTTTAACTAATATTTCATCAATCATGCCATATTCCTTTGCCTCCTCCGCTGTCATCCAAAAATCGCGGTCACAGTCTTTTTCAATTCTTTTAATATTCTGGTTTGTATGTAAACCAATAATCTCAATCAGCTCCCTCTTTAATTTTTGAATTTCGCGGGCAGTTATCTCTATATCAGAGGCTTGTCCCTCGACTCCGCCCATCGGTTGATGAATCATTATTCTGGCATGCTTCAATGCTGAACGTTAAAAGGATAGCCGCCATTGAAGAAGCCATTCCGGTACAAATCGTTGACACATCTGAACCGATATATTGCATTGTATCATATATGCCAAGTCCCGCATAGACCGAACCGCCAGGCGAATTGATATATATTGAAATATCTTTCATAGGGTCCTGCGATTCAAGAAATAATAATTGCGCCTGAATCACATTAGCAACAACATCGTCAATAGGCAAACCAAGAAAAATGATTCTATCCATCATTAACCGTGAAAACACGTCAACTTCCCTGAAAGGCATTTCTCTTTCTTCAATTACCGACCTTGTCATGTTCCTGACCGTTGACATATAGCTTTGCAATGTCGTGCCGTTAATGCCTGAATGCCGTGTCGCAAATTTCCAAAATTCATTTTTATTATCCATAATTATTCCTGTTATTTATTTGACGTCAAATAATTTATAAAATTCTTCCAATACAAGTTCTTTATTATCAATGGTAATTTGTTGTATGATATAATCAAGCACTTTTTGTTCTGATAATTGTTCTATCATATAACCGGCTTCTTCTTTTTTCTTAAATAACTTTTCAAGAACTTCATCAAGATTTTCATCTGTAATATTTGCAATACCCAAATCGTTGAGCTGTTTACTATAATATATTTGAAGATAATTAACAATATCTTCATTTAATATCGTGATATTATTATTGATAATAATACTTTTTTTTATTAATTGCCATTTCAAGCCCTCGATGAAAACATCGAATTGATTGTCAAAATTTTTTTCGTTCTTATTATTTTCTTTTTTGTAACTTTCAGCATACCATCGTTTTAAAAATTCCAAAGGTAGTTCAACTTTGGATTGTTCTTTCAGAATTTTTTTAATATCAAAGAAAAATTTGTAATAAGATTCTTTTTTTAAGCTGTATTTGATATCTTGTTCTATTCTGTTCCTGAAATCTTCATAAGAAGCAATATTTCCTTCGCCATATATTTTATCGTACAGGACATTGTTAAGGTCCGCTTGTGTAAATATATAAATATCGGTAAAAGTAAATTGAAATAATGGTTGTATCTGAGGAACATCTTCAATTTTGATTCCAAGCAAAGAAGAAATATCGGCATGTGATGAAAATGCCTTCCTGATATCGAACGACAGGGTATCATTTTTCTTTAATCCGGTGAATTTTAGTTTAATATCTTCGTCGGTAATAGCTTTAATCAAGAGCATAACTTTATCTTTAGCGATACCGCTTTGTGCTTTATTGCCTGTATCATCCAATTGTACAAGCCCTCCTACGACTAAAGACTCTTCGTCGGAAATCTCTGATATTTTAATTTCCCCGTATTGACTCCGTAAGTGCTCAATTTTATTATCAATCATTTTATTATCAAGGATAATAGAATTATAAGCTACTTTGATATCTTTTGACAGGGATAATTTAATATCAGGTGAAATTCCGATATCAAAAAAGAGGTCAAAATCTTTTTGGGTAATAAAATCAATCTGCGAGTTTTTATCACTTGGTAAAGGTGCGCCTAATATATTTATCGAGTTGGTATTAATATAATTAGTAATTGTGTCGGGTAGCATTTTATTTAATTCTTCGGCAATTAATGCATTGCCTGTAAGTTTTTTAATCAGATTTAAAGGAATTTTTCCATTACGGAATCCCGGAAGATGTATTTTTTTCTTATAATCTCTCAGAGCTTTTTCAAGATTTTCTTTGTAATCGGCCTCTTCGACGTGAACTTTAAGGAGAGCGTTAAGAGCATCAATATTTTCTCTTGTAATATTCATAAAATAAAAAATAAAATAGTGCGGATGGCGGGACTCGAACCCACAAGCCCGAAGGCACCAGATCCTAAGTCTGGCGCGGCTGCCAATTACGCCACATCCGCAAAAAAGCCGTCAGACGCTCTTTTAAAGTGTCTGACAGCTTTTTTAAAATAAAAGTTACAAAGATATTAAAAATATAATGTTTTTTATAAAAAATATCTATTTTTGCATGCTTAAACATAAATATTAATTTACGCCCAAATATTTACAATAAAGATTAACGTTTATGAAATTGATAAAATCCTTTCTGCTGTTGTTGAATATAGTTATTTTTGGGTCGGTATCCGCTCAAAAAATTCAATGGGCATCCAAGGTCGTCAGCTTTTCATCTCAATTTAGTAAGACCAATAAAAGTGCTAATGAAATTCTTGGCAAGTACAACAGTCTTCCGACCGGCGGAGATAGCCCTCTTGCATGGGCAGTTAAAGCAAAGGGAAATGATGAATCTCCCGATCCTGCATTTATTCGTGTCGCTTATGATTCTCCTATGAGAGTACAGCAGGTTGCAGTCGGGGAAAGCAATAATCCCGGTGCAATTACAAAAATTACACTTTTTGGTGCCGAAGGCGAAGAAAAAATTATCTATGAAGGCAAAGCTGCTATTTGCAAACAAAAAGCAAGGATGGTCAATATTATTTTAGATCAACCTACCAGCTTCTTTGTCAGCGAGATAGCAGTTAATATCGAACCTGCCTCAGTGCCGGGCTGGAACCAGCTTGATGCTATAGGCATTTCCGACACAAAAGATTCTATCAGGGCTTTTATTAATGTTGTGCCGAATCTGGTCTTTGAATCTGAACCGGAAAATCTTGGAAATGAAATTAACTCAATTTATGATGAGCTTGCTCCTATGATTTCACCTGACGGCAGAACCTTGTTTTTTGACAGAAAATTCCATCCGGATAATATCGGGGGCTTTAAAGATGCCGACGATATTTGGCTCTCAGCCCGTATTGCAACAGGGAAAAAAATCAACCCCGACACAGGCGAAGAAGATGAAACGTTTGGATGGTCGAAAGCGTCAAATATTGGACCTCCGTTAAATACAAAGCTCAATAATTATGTTCAGGGAATTACACCTGATGGTAATTGTCTTGTACTTGCTAACGTTTATAATAAAGATGGAACCCAGGAGCCAGGAGTATCATTTACGTATAAAGAAGTGCAGGGATGGTCATATCCTGAAAAACAGCAAATTACCGATTTTTATAATTTGAATAAAAAAGCAAGCTATTACCTGTCGAATGATGGTAAATTTCTTTTAATGTCTATTGAAAGAAAAGATAGTTATGGAAATCTCGATTTATATGTTTGTGAACGGAAAGGGGAAAACCGTTGGTCGAAACCTAAAAACCTTGGAAAAATATTAAATACAACACAAAACGATTATAGTCCTTTTCTTGCAGCCGACGGAGTGACTTTATTTTATTCAACTTCAGGTCATTCCGGTTATGGAAATGATGATATCTTCATGACAATAAGGCAGGACGATACATGGGAAAACTGGTCGGAACCACAAAATCTTGGAAACAAGCTTAATACGCCTGACGCCGACTCAAAATACAATATTCCGGCGTCCGGTGAATATGCCTACTATTCGTCACGAAGCAACTCAATGGGCGAGAATGATATTTTCAGAATAAAGCTACCATCAGTCATTAAGCCAAAACCAGTAGTTCTTGTTACGGGCCGTGTTCTTAACGAAAGGAATAATAAACCGGTAGGCGGAGTAAAAATTATTTATGAAATATTGCCGGGAGGCGAAGAGGCCGGTATTGCAAGGTCGGATCCTAAAACCGGGGAATACAAAATAGTATTGCCGGCAGGAAAAACTTTCGGTTTCAGAGCGTTGGCAGCCGGATTTTACAGTCAATCGGCAAATCTCGACCTTACTGAACTGAAGGAATATGCTGAAGTGGAAAAAGATTTGAAAATAGCACCGATTGAAGTTGGTATGGTTATTACGTTAAATAATATTTTCTTTGAGTTCGCAAAAGCCATTTTAAGGCCGGAATCATTCCCCGAGCTGGAGCGTGTGTTTCAGTTTATGGTTGATAACCCCGCACTCAAAGTGGAAATTAGCGGACATACTGATGACGTTGGTTCTGATGAAACAAATAATAAGCTTTCCAAAAACAGAGCACAGGCCGTTACAGATTATTTGGTAAAATCCGGCATTGACCCCAATCGAATTATCACTAAAGGTTATGGCGAAACCCGTCCTGTAGCTTTTAATAACACAGAAGAAGGGCGACAGATGAACCGCAGGGTGGAATTTAAGATACTTTCGAAGTAGCAAAAATTTTTTCAAACGTTCTCCTCGCATAGGCGACGTGCCACACACCATAAATCATCAGCGTATATGCGAAGCATTAGCTTTTCAATCCGTGTGGTATGGCCGCTTATGCGATGTTACCGGTTGGGCTTTTCCTTTATAGGTTTATTAACCATTTACAAATTACTGTTAATTGGTCGTCATCGGTTAAATTTGCCGCATTGTTCATTATTCCTGATTGAAGTTGTTTGAAAATTTCTGTAGCCATACTGTTCTCAATTGCTGCTCCAATAAAAAAGGTATGTGGTTTCAATTTATATTTATCGAAACTTGTTCTTATCCTATTCAACGCAGAGTTTGCAGTTTTCCAATGTTCGTCTGCTCCTGCTGGGTCAATACCACCTTTTAACTCTCCCAAAGCAATGTATTTGTCGTGGCTATAAATAATAGATTGTTTATTTGACATGAGGTCTTCCGGTGTGCCATTTAAGATTGAAAGGTCAACATTTTTCTTGACAAGCGGAACATTAATGTTCAATACCATTAATCTATCGGTTTTATCTTTTTTCCAATATATTGCTTTTATTCGTTTTTCAATACCGTTATCATCATTTGGTTTATCGAGCCAAGAATTTGTATCGTTGTCTTTCCATTGATAATTAATTCCAGCAAGATTGAAAACGGATAGAAGAAAACGAAGAAACTTTCTTTCTCCTAATGAACCAGCTAAGTTTCTTGCTCTTCCACCTAACGCATCACCTTTTGTTAAAAGGTAGCGGTAAACAAGCTCGTCAATAAAATTTTCTCCGGCAGGTTCTAAAAATTTTTCAATAAGATATTTTATTGCAAGTGTTCGATCATCTTCAGTCAGATAATTCAATGATTTGTCTGAAAGACCTGAAGCTGTCAATAACCCAACTCTTAAATCAGTTACTTGTAAAAGATCTTTCGGTTTCTTTACTTGATTTGCAAGAGATTTTAATGCTTTGGCTTCTTCGATATATGGAACCGCAATATAATTTTTCTCTAATGCCATTGCAATAAACCCTGCTCTGGTTTTCTCACGAGAAGTAACTAAATTGTCTGCTGTTTTTAATAAACTGTTTGCAATTATCTTTTTTGCCATAAGTAAACACATTTGCGGACTTCGGTTCGTCCATAGTTGCCCATTTGCTGACTGCTATTGCCTTTGCCTTTGGGTAAAACAAATATTTTATTAATATTGAAACCAAAGTTTTCTGCAAACTCTGACAGGATTAAGTCAACTGGAATTTCTTCACCACCATAACGAACATTGTCATTAACCATAATGCAATATCCACCGCTCTTTGTAATTCTTGCCATTTCATATATAACAAAGCATAATTCGAGAAAATAGTTTTTAACCATTCTTGCAATATTGCTGTTATTGAGTTTTTCTAATTTATTTAGTTCAGCAAGTATTGCGTTTACTTCCGTCATTGCGTTTGAACCGTTATATACTTCAACAATTTTTTCAAACGTTCCATTTTGCCTGATAGAAGCATAAAGTTGCCGTAAATATTCGATTTTTTCTTTGTTTTCAACAGTGCAGGAAAGCATTGATTGTCGCAAATTCCGAACTTGGTCATTGTCATAACCTAAAAAAACCAACTCTAAAGCGTAAGTCCTTGTATAGTCGTATCGATTACAATATGGTGGTGAAGTGATTATAAGATCAAAAAAATCGCTTTCAAATTTTCGTAATTCTTCAAGACAAGAACCTTCAATGATATTTACTGTCTGTTTTTCAATATTTCTGTTTTCAAATTGCTCAAACAATGAAGTTGTCTGACTTGGTGAAAGGTCTTGTATTATTTGATTTAACTTCGATTTTATTGCTTCTTCAAAAGTTAAAATTTTACCCTTGTCAAAAGGTTTTCCAGATAAGTCTCTTTTTGAACGATAGTCCCATCGTAAATATTGACCGTCTTTTCTTGTGTAACTAATTTCTTCTAAAACTGTGAAAGCGGCAAACTTTAATATTGTCTCAATGTATTTATCCTTGATACCTGAACTATACGACAAATATTTATTCAAATATTCCTCTGTTTCGACAGGAAAAGCGTCCTTGGTAATAGATATATGATTTATGTGAGTATTGTAGTCTTTTAATATTGATAAGTCTGCCCAAAATTTTTTTGTAATCGTTTTTAGTTTTTCAATATCTATTACATTCAGGGCTTGTCTTGTCTGCATAACGAAAGCACCAATGGGCAAAATCTCAATTCCATAGGATTGCCAACCTAATTCCTGTCCAGCAAATAGAGTTGTCCCGACACCTGCAAAAGGGTCTAAAATTTTCCCGGGTTTGGTCGAATATTCTGTCAGGAAATATTTTACTAAAGCGGACGAAAAGCCTTCTTTGTATTTAAACCAACGATATATTGGTTCTTCCTTGTTAGCTTGAAAACTAACTATTTTTCTGCTTAGATTGTATGCCGTCTCTAATCTGACCGTAAGTCGGTCAAATAATTTTTGTCTCTCGCTTGGAAATATTTCTACTGTAGTAATCATTTGGCAAATTTAACGATTTTTTCGTATACTTGTTTTGAATTTTAACATTAATTTTCAATACTGCTGAACGGTCTTAGCCTTGCCGGTAACTACATTATTTCCGGAAAAATTGACGGAGCGACCTTTTTAACAGGCAAGTACAAATATGATGCTTCCTTCATCTTTCCCGGGATAAGTTTTGATTGATTATCAAATTTATCCAGCAAATTTATCAGAACGCTTATAATAAAAATTATTTTAATAATTCCAAAAGCCAAACCTGAAATTCTCATTACAAACCCAAGGGCGATGGCTTTTGCAAATTTATTAATCAAACGGGCAATCAGATGAACTATAATTACGATAATGATAAAAGTTATTCCAAAGGAAATTATGAGTAAGTATTTTGGGTTCCAATCCGTTAACCTTGCAAGATATGTAGAGACAATGTCGGAGAACTTTATTGCCCCATAAATTCCGAGTATCAGCGCTGCAAGTGAAGCTACTTCTATAATCAATCCATTTTTAAAACCCTTGAATGCAAACAAGGCTATCAGTAGAAGCAGAATAATATCAATAATAAACATATTGAATACTTTTTTTATCTTTGCAAACATACAAGAATTTTTTAAACCCTTAGCCTGAATTATTCATAAATTAAATTGGAAAATATATCAATAGCCCCGTCTTTTAAGGCGGGGTTTAAAATGGAAAGCGTATCTCCGCCCTCTTTCCTGCGAAATTTGGAATGTAGAGACGTTGCATGCAACGTCTCTACATTCCAAATTTCGCAGGGGGGAGGCCAACGGCATTTTTCCTCAACCCCGCCCTGTAGTTCGACAAGCTCACTAACCAAAGGACGGGGCTATTGAAATATATTCTAACCTGATTTATGAATAATACAGGTTAAAAAGCAAAAAACTGAATTTTTTATGCCCCTGATGCAATCGCTGGTTTCGTGGTTTACAATAAAACGGATGTCGCAAATAGATCTGTTCAGAAAATATCCTATTGACGTTCAGAATGAAATGTTATTCAAGCTGCTGGAAATCGCAAAGGACACCGAATGGGGCAGGTTGTACGACTATAAAACAATTGAAACCCCTGAACAATTCAAAGAAAGAGTGCCATTACAAGATTATGATTCACTGAAGAAATATATTTTCAGTATGCAAAACGGCGAACAAAATCTTCTTTGGCCAAGTGAAATAAAATGGTTTGCCAAATCATCAGGCACTACAAGCGATAAAAGCAAATTTATCCCCGTAAGTAAAGAAGCATTAGAAGATTGCCACTTCCGTGGCGGAAAAGATATGCTGATATTATATAATAATTCAAATCCTGATTGATATCGCTTTAATGGATGAGTGGGATACAAAAATTGAAAAAATGGCAAATGCTTCTATTAACGAAAATGTCACATATATAGCGGGTGTACCATCATGGACATTAGTTTTATTAAAAAGAATTCTTGAAATAACAAAAAAAGATAATCTTGCCGATGTATGGCCAAATCTTGAGCTGTTCGTTCATGGCGGAGTAAGTTTTTTACCCTATCGCGAACAATTTGCAAAAATTATTATCTCCGACAAAATGAATTATCTCGAAACATATAATGCTTCAGAAGGTTTCTTTGGCATCCAGGACGACCTATTTAAAGATGATATGCTCTTAATGCTCGATTATGGTATTTATTATGAGTTCATTCCTTTAGAAAATATCAATGATAATAATATTAAAACCTTATCGCTTGATGAGATTGATCTTAATAAAAATTATGCAATTGTAATTACAACCAACGGGGGGCTATGGCGTTATATCATTGGCGATACGGTTTCGTTCACATCGCGATATCCCTTTAAATTTAAGATAACAGGAAGAACAAAATGTTTCATCAATACATTTGGCGAAGAATTAATAATTGATAATGCTGAAAAAGCAATTAAAACGGCTTGTGATAAAACAGACGCATTGATACATGAATATACGGCAGGTCCAATATATATGACCGATAATCGGAAAGGAGGTCATGAATGGTTGTTCGAATTTGAAAAACAACCTGATAATATTGATTTTTTTAATGAAATTCTGGATAATGCACTGAAATCATTAAATTCCGATTACGAAGCAAAACGGTATAAAAATATGACTCTTGACACACCTAAGATTATAATATTAAAAAAAGGCGTCTTTCATCAATGGCTTAAAGAAAAAGGGAAGCTGGGCGGTCAAAATAAAGTTCCCAGACTGGCGAATGACAGAAATTATATTGAAGAATTATTACGGATTAATAATAAATTGTAATTAGTGTCTGTCTGTAATGTCAAAATTAGCCACAGATTTCACAGATTTATAATAAATAATTTCTTGATAATCTGTGTAATCTGTGGCAACTAATCTTTATTTTTTTTGAATTATTCATACATTATGGACAGACACTAATTAGTGTTTGTGTGAATGCGATATCTTATTTATATATTAATTATTTTCTTCCCATTCCTGCAACAGGATAAAGAACTTAAATTTATCCGGGCATTTGAGAGCGAGGGTGATTTCTTCCGGACCGATGCTCTTAATAATATCTATGTTGTTAATAAGAGGAAGGTTGCAAAATACAGCATTTCAGGCGAAAAAATCGCTGAATACAGCAATAGTTCATTACGAGAAATTACCAGCATTGATGTTTCGGATCCATACCGGCTCCTGCTTTATTATAAAGATTATAACCAAATTGTCTTTCTTGATAAAACAATGACAGCCCTGTATAGCCCTGTTTCGCTCGACGATTTAGGAATAAATTCTGTAGGCGCCGTTTGTTCTTCTAATAACAGCGGTTTTTGGCTTTTTAACAATCATGCTCAACAATTGCAGTACTATGATAAAAACCTGGAACCGATGCAACAAAGTGTTAATCTTAGCTTGATTATCCAAACAGCTTCCCTGCCCGAAGTTTTGCTTGAAAAAAAAGACAGGTTGTTTTTGTCTTATCCCGACACAGGAATAATAATTTTTGATAAAAACGGCAGCTATAATAAATTTATCCCATTGAAACGGATTTATTCGTTCCAGATAGCCGGTAATAAAATTATTTATTATAAAGACGGTCTTGTTCATAAATACGATTTTGAATTTTTTACTGATGATTATTATGTGTTGCCTGATACATCAAATATTATTGATGTACGTATGGAACAGCAATATATTTATATTTTCCGTCAAAATAATATTTCATTATACCAAATCACTGACCTTTGACAAGCCGGATACAAAAAAAAATTATTAAAAAAGATATTTATTAATAAAAAAATGTAATTTTAACCCTCTTTCAAACGAATAAAAGATACCTAATTTAGTGTATTGATTAGTAGTATGTGTGTTTACGTGCTCCCGTGAATACATTAACACATTAACACATTAATACATATGCATATAGCAGTAGCAGGAAATATCGGTGCGGGTAAAACCACCCTAACACAATTATTATCGAAACATTACAAATGGGAAGCCCATTATGAAGCTGTTGACGATAATCCCTATCTGAACGATTTTTACGAGGACATGCAAAGATGGTCGTTCAATTTACAGATATTTTTTCTAAATTCGAGGTTCAGGCAGATTCTTGAAATCAGAAAATCGGGGAAGAACTATATCCAGGACAGGACTATTTATGAAGATGCATATATTTTTGCACCAAACCTTCATGCTATGGGACTTATGACTACAAGGGATTTTGAAAATTATTTCAAGCTTTTATCTTGTTATGCCCCCTGATTTGCTGATTTATCTACGGACATCAGTACCGATACTGGTAAAGCAAATTGAAAAAAGAGGCCGGAAATATGAGAATTCTATTCGTATTGATTACCTCAAACGGTTAAATGAGCGTTATGAAGCATGGATAAATTCATATACTCTAGGAAAAATGCTTATTATTGATGTTGATAAATGTAACTTTTCAGAAGATAAAGAACATTTAAGCGATGTAATAAGTAAAATTGACGCGTCAATACATGGATTATTTCCTTCATAATGACAAAATAATTTAAAATTTTGTGAATTATTCAGGTTTGCTTATCTTTGCATAAATAATTTAATTTATATGTATAAAACCAATATCGAAAGTTCTATTATGGAACTGCTGGAACCTAAAGTAAAAGAAATTCAGGATAAGTTTAGTAAAGGAGAAAAGCTGGGTCTGCAGGATTTTAATTTACTTTTATTAAAAACACAATATAACCATATAAACCATTTAGATCAAAAACTTGATGAAGTTGTTGCCGATGTAGCTTCTTTAAGAGGTGAATTTAATGATAAATTTAATGGTTTAAGAGGTGAATTTCAACTCCTTGAAACAAGAATAAATGGCAGGCTAGATGTTTTCGAACAAAAAATTGAAACCAACATCAACAAGACCATAATAAAAAATATGGCATGGACCATAGGTTCTATTACATTTATCATCGCATTTTTAAAAATTATTGACATAATTTTCAAATAAGATACTGTAATTATCAGATACTTTTATATACTTCTAATATCTTTGTTAATATTATCCCATATATCTTCAGAAATTTTCGAGCCGGTTACTTCAATTACTTTTCCTGCCAATAACGCTCCTATCCGTCCGCATTTATCCAATGGCATTTTCCTTGTCAAGCCATAAAGAAATCCTGAAGCATATAAATCGCCGGCCCCTGTTGTATCAACAGGATTGGCTTTTATAGCATCTATTTTGTAAATATCATTACCGGCTTTAATTAATGAGCCGTTAGCGCCAATCTTTACTATGGCAATGCTGCAATATTCAGAAATTTCAGAAATGGCTTCTTCGGGTCCTTTTCCTGTAAAAGCTTTAGCTTCTTCTTCATTGGCAAAAAGAATGTCAATATAATTTTTAGCCAGATGCCTGAGAAAATCAAGATTATCCTTAACTACATTAAAGCTTGCAAAATCTAAAGATACTTTTAAGCCATTCTCTTTTGCCAGACTTACCGCCTTGAGTACAAAATCATGATTTATGACAAGATAGCCTTCTATATGGAGATATGCATATCCATTAAAAAATTCCGGCTTTAGGTCATCGGCATTAAGTTCAACAGCAGCGCCAAGATAAGTTGCAAATGTTCTTTCTGTATCGGGACTGACAAAGACGATAGCACGTCCGGTATTTGTATCGCTTAATAACAGTCTGGTTTCAATATTGTTCCTTTCCATATCGTTACGGAAAATTTCACCGAGCTTGTCATTGCCTATTTTTCCAATATATCCGGCGGAGCATCCAATATTAGATAACCCATGAATTGTATTTGCAGCGGAACCGCCGGAAGAAATTGATTTCTCAAATTTATCAGCAGCCCGAAGAACTTTTTCTGATAGTTCAATATTAACTAGCTGCATGCTTCCTTTGGGCAGATTATGCTGCAAAAGAAAGCTGTCGCTTTCAAGCCTTGTCATTATATCAACCAAGGCATTACCTATGCCTAATACTTTAATTTCCATATCCGCTCTGGCGCCCCCTCTAGGACTCGAACCTAGGGCCCCCTGGTTAACAGCTAGATGCTCTAACCGACTGAGCTAAGGAGGCAATAAAAATGCAAAGATAATAATTTTTTATCTAAAATTAAATATCGTTAAAATTTTTCATGCACTTTGCACAGGAATTTTCCTGTCAACTTTTCTTATCAACCCCTGAAGCACTTTTCCAGGGCCAGCTTCGGTAAACGATGTTGCCCCGTCGTTGAGCATATTTTTTATGCTCTGTGTCCATCTGACCGGTGCGGTCAACTGAGCGACCAGATTTTTCCTGATATCTTCGGGGTTCAATACCGGCAAGGCACTGACATTTTGATATACAGGACAAAGGGGTTTGGAAAAGCCCGTTGCATTAATAGCCGCTTCAAGCTCTACTCTTGCAGATTCCATTAAAGAAGAATGAAATGCACCGCCAACCAGGAGTTTGATTGCCTTTAATGCTCCTTGTTGCAATAACTGCTCACAAGCGATTTCTACTCCTTTTACAGAGCCGGATATTACTATCTGCCCCGGAGCATTGTAATTGGCAGGTACTACTACTTCATTTATTTCACTGCAAATGTTTTCTACAACATTATCGTCGAGCCCAAGAATCGCAGCCATAGTTGACGGTTCGGCTTCACAGGCTTTCTGCATTGCATTGGCTCTGGCGGCTACAAGTTTGAGACCGTCTTCAAATGTCAAAGCGCCATTTGCAACCAGCGCCGAAAATTCACCCAACGAATGCCCTGCAACCATATCGGGCTGAAATGCATTACCAATGGTTTTCACCAATATTACAGAATGTAAGAATATCGCCGGTTGGGTGACCTTGGTCTGTCTCAGTTCTTCTTCATTTCCCTTAAACATAATATCGCTAATCCTGAAGCCAAGAATATCATTTGCCTGTCCAAATAATTCCTTTGCAAGCTGTGTGCTCTCATATAAATCCTTTCCCATTCCCGGAAATTGTGATCCCTGCCCGGGAAATATGTATGCTTTCATATTAACTTTGCGCTTATAAGATTAATAAACTCTTCCCTTGTTTCTTTTCTTAAAAAAGCTCCTGTAAAAGCGGATGTTGTAGCTACCGAGTTCTGCTTTTGCACTCCCCGCATACGCATGCACAAATGTTCGGCTTCAATGACAACACCGACACCAAGCGGCTTGAGAGTATTATGAATGCAATCGCGTATTTGTACTGTAAGCCGTTCCTGCACCTGAAGACGGCGGGCAAATGCTTCAACGGCACGGGCAATCTTGCTGAGGCCGGTAATATATCCGTTAGGAATATATGCAACATGAGCTTTCCCCGTAAAAGGAAGAAGATGGTGCTCACAAAGCGAATATATCTCTATGTTTTTTACAAGCACCATTTGCCTGTAATCATCTTTAAATATTGCTGAACGGATTAATTTTTGGGGGTCAATAGTATATCCGTGTGTCAAATATTCTATTGCCTTTGCAACCCTCAATGGTGTCTTATCAAGTCCCCCTCTTGCAGGATCTTCACCGAGCAGCTTCAGAATTTCTTTGTAATGATTCGCTATCTTTTTTAAGGTCTTTTCATCGAATCGTTCAGTATTCACAGACCCGTTGCTTCCATTAATTTCCATAATTCAATTCAGGTTTTTTGGTACTGACAGGGTGGCTTGGAGTCGCCACGTTAGTAAAACCAAGGTGCGAAATAATTACAATTTTTGTTAAACTGCAAATTTATTCCGATTGATGAAGCTTTCATATCAACGCAGCCTTATCCCTTTCTCAATAAACAATGATTCATATTTATTAACAACGGTATCTGTCCATCCAATTAGGTATTTTGTAAAATCTTCGATTTTTAGGGAGGGAAGATTTTTTGCGTATGGATTTTGCATTATTTCATCGGGAAATTCCTGAAGGGCGAAATTAATGTTTTTGTCGTTCTTTCTGAATGGCGTTTGCATCGTCGCTGTTCATTGTATTTACAGCAACAGAAATATCATCTCTGTAATAATTATTAACAAGAAACAACAATCCGACACTCTCCAGCTTATGCTGGTCTCTAAGATATGCAATAAACCTTTCTTTGTTCTTGGGATTTTTGACCTCAGGGATACCTTCTTTTTCAACAATGTCGAATGTTGCACCTGCCTTTTTGGCGATGAAATCAGCCCATTTGTTAATATTTTCAATGCCGGTAGCCAGATTGGGCGTAGTTAACGATTTGCGAACTGTTCCTTCAGGAAGATCTTTAATTATTGTTAAAAAATTTTGTCCGATATAGTAATCAGTGCTGAGCTTTAAATTAATATTATTTTTCATAGCTTGTTCTTCAAGCCATTTTGCCGCAATATTAACCGAGTCCATTG
Organism: Bacteroidia bacterium; assembly: GCA_016209245.1. Taxonomy (GTDB): domain Bacteria; phylum Bacteroidota; class Bacteroidia; order Bacteroidales; family BM523; genus JACQWN01. The sequence continues at coordinate 3,010 of JACQWN010000105.1, read as the reverse complement.
TTGATTTTATGTCAAAGTCCGTCCATGGCGAAGTCGTCTTTGTATCAATAAAAATGATGTAAACAAGAACATCTCCCTTTAACGATTTACATACATTATAATTACGGCTATTTCTGAAATCAATCTTGTGATAGAACATTCCAGCAGCTATAATCTAAATCGTCAAACCAATAAATACTAAAAATATTTTTTTCATATTTTAACGAATGTTTACAATTTCATTGCTAACAGATTAATATTTTTATTCTATACCGAATTTTTTTATATGATTTTTAGCATTCTTGCCATATTTTTTGAACAATTCCTTTAACTTTCCGATTATCTGAATTGACAAGCCGGTCAATTCAATTATATCTTCATCAGCCATTCCCATGCATATTGCTTTTAACCCAATCAATAGTGAGTTTTTTTGAAGGCCAATCTGCTCCCCTTCTTGAAGACCAATCTGCTTGCCTTCTTGAAGACCAATCTGCTTGCCTTCAATTCTGCCTTTTGTTTCTGCGCTGAAGAGCATACTGTCAGCATACCTGACGTTCTCGAGATGATGGCGATAGGCCGCTTTTTCTTCGTTAGTCATGTTGTCTTCTTTCAAAACTTTTTTTGCAACATCTAAACCTTTTGCTTTGAAAGTATCAGGTATCTCGTTATTTTTCAAAAAATATATCCACTCATCTAATGTATCTTTGGCTACATCATCGAATGAATTCACTTTCAATATGTAATATTCCGGAAATATCTCATAGACCTGCTCTTTGGTGTAGGTCTCTTTTTGTTCTGCCGACAACTTCAAAATATCATTCTTGTGAATGCCATGGAATTCGTTTATTCCATGATATACATAATCTTCACCCTGTCCAAGCTCAAAATAAACAATGCTAACCGAGTAAATCTTCTTTATCGCTCCGTATTTTTCGCCCTCTTTTATACGTTCCGTCAATGCCTTGCTCACACCGTAAAGGATACGGTGGAAATAATCCAGTTCATCCTCAACCTGTAATTCTACAATTATAATTTCGTTGCCGGTTGTTCGGGCTAATATGTCAACCCTGTTGAATTTATCATCATAACTTTCCTTGTTGCCTTCGCTTTCGGCTATTTCAAAAATGGTGATATCCCGTTTCAGCAGTTCGCTGAGAAACCCCTCAAGGACAGCAAAATTCGCTTTGTTTCGCAATAAGCGCTTGAGTGCCCAATCGAAGCGGATAAGGTTACGTGTAACTCCCATAAATGTAATTTTTTACAAAAATAGCAAAATTTCTGTAAAAACACAGTAATTATTTAAATTATTTATGAATAATAGTTCGGTATTGTTCATTGCAGATTTATGATTTTAAAAACAGGGAATGTCTAATACATTTTCGGATTAGCAGCAGAAATATTACGGATAAGCCGGCAATATTTCAGGCGTATAATTGCTGATGATTTAAAATAACGATTGAATGTCGCTTCATCAATTAATGAGAGTTCAATATCCAACAAATCCATCACTTGTTTAATCGGTTCCAGTTCAGTTATTTTGTGGGGAACCGATTTTTTGTTCCATGGGCAAATATCCTGACAAATATCACAACCGAAAATCCAATTGTCAAATTTACCAATTAAATCATCAGGCAAGGTTCCTTTATGTTCAATTGTTAGATATGAAATACATTTCCGTGCATCAAGCATGTATGGGGCTACAAGTGCGCCTGTCGGGCAAGCTTTAATGCAACGAACACAAGTTCCGCAATGATTCTTTGAAGGTTTATCATACGATAGCTCAATATTCAGCATAATGCCGCCGATAAATGAAAATGAGCCGTATTTTTTGGAAATCAGGCATGTGTTTTTGCCAATCCAGCCCAAACCGCATTCTTTAGCCCATACTTTGTCCATAACAGGCGATGTATCAACAAAAATCTTACCCTGTACATTTCTGTCCTTTTCTTTAATAAACACCAGTAAAAATTTCAGCCGCGATGAAATTATATCGTGATAATCTTTGCCATAAGCATATTTAGCAATACGGTATTTCTTTGTTTTCAAATCAACCTGTTTTGGGAAATAATTAAACAGGACAGTAATAACCGATTTTGCATTTTCTGTCCATAGCCGGGGATCGTACCTTTTATCAATATTCCTTTCAAGGTAGGTCATTTCACCGTGCATACCTGCATGAAGCCAATTTTCGAGCTTGTTTTTTTCATCGTGAAGAAATCGAACAGGTGAAATACCGCAATCGAGAAACCCAAGTTCTTTTGCTTTTGTTTTGATATGAAGAGATAATTTCTGCAGAGACGGTAAAATTTTTCAAATATAATCATTTTTTGTATCCTCTCAAAAGACAACGCAAAATTTTTTTTTATGATTTATGATCAGTTATTAAAAAAAAGTGAAATATTTGCGATACAATAGTGTGTAAATACACCATGAGGTATATTTACTATTATGTTAGCTGCTATTAATAATGAAATTCGTATGAAAACAAAAGTGATTTCAAAAGTATTTTTTATAATGGTTTTATCTAGTATAATCATTGTTTGTAAAGGTCAAATACCTCAATGGACAATATACAATTCAAGTAATTCAAATTTGCCTTCAAATGTTATTCATGGAATTACAATTGAATCTGATGGCACAAAATGGTTTTGTACTTCCAATGGCTTAGTTAAGTATAATGGAGCTAATTGGAGTATTTATAACATGTCAAACACTGGATTACCAACGAATGATATTAATACGATTATCATTGATGATTTCGGGATAAAATGGATTGGAACAAATGGAAAGGGATTAGTAAAAAATGAAGGAAGTAATTGGTCTATTTATAACCAAACAAATTCATTGATTGGTAATGTAGTAAGATCTATTGCAATTGATACAATGAAAAATAGTAACCGTTCACGGTATTTAAATGATTGATTATAAACTAAATATAAATTGAAAAATAGAAAATTAAGCCACAGATTACACAGATTTTCACAAATTATTTTTTAATTGAATTTGTTAAATATCTGGTAATCAATCAAAT
>JACQWN010000022.1 GCA_016209245.1 Bacteroidia bacterium | reverse complement strand
GGGGGATTTTTAAGAACCGCCCGTGCTATGCTAATTCGTTGACGCTGTCCGCCCGATAGCTTACAGCCCTTATCGCCAATATTAAAGTGATAATCGTTTTTTGAATTCATAATAAATTCATGTGCATTAGCCACTACCGCAGCGGCATGAACTTGCTCGGAAGTGGCATGTTCTACACCGAAAGCGATATTATTATAAAATGTATCGTTAAAAAGAATAGACTCCTGTGTTACAATGCCCATCAAATTTCTAATGTCATGGAGCTTGTAATCTTTTATCGAAATTCCATCAATAAGTATATCGCCTTGGGTAACATCGAAAAACCTTGGAAGCAAATCGGCGAATGTCGTCTTCCCTGCACCCGATTGTCCAACAATTGCAATGGTTTTACCTTTAGAAATTTTTAAATTAATATTTTTCAGCACGAACTCATTTTCATATTTAAATGAAACATTTTGATATTCGATAAATTCCTTAAATTCTTTTATAGAAACAGGGTCTTCTTTTTCGGTGATAGTTAATTCCGCCTCAAGGATTTCATCAATCCGCTCCACCGATGCAAGGCCTTTCTGGATATTGAAATAAGCTGTGGAAAAATTTTTAGCAGGGCTGATAACCTGTGAAAATATCAGGAGATACCCGATAAAGCCCTGTGATGAAAGTGTTCCTTGGCTCTGTAATACAAGACTGCCGCCATAATACATTACTATCACCATTACTATGGTTCCAAGAAATTCGCTGAGCGGAACAGCAAGATAACGCCTTCTGAATACTTTATTCATAAGCCGGGTGTACATCCTGTTAAGATTTGTAAACCGGCTTTCCATCTTTTTTTCTGCATTAAATGCTTTTATGATGCGTAAGCCGGAAAGAGTTTCTTCAATTATAGCCATTAATAAACCGATTCTTCTCTGCCCTTCCATCGAAGATTTTTTTAAAGTCTTGCCAAGCCGTCCTATGATATAGGCGCTTGCCGGTAATAAAATTAAAACAAATAAAGTAAGCTTAAAGCACAGAATAAATAAAGTAGCAAGAAAAACGATAATAACAATGGGATTACGGAAAACCATTTCAAGCGATGTCATTATTGACCATTCAATTTCCTGAACATCTCCCATCATGCGTGCAATAATATCGCCTTTTTTTTGTTCGGAATAATAAGAAAGCGGCAGTACCAGCGCCTTCCGGAATAACTGATTGCGAAGATCTTTTACTACACCATTCCTGATTGGCGCCATATAGTAATTAGACAGAAAAATAAATAAATTTTTTATAAAAAATAATATAATAACAAGACAGCAGATAAAAAGCAAACCTGATTGCTTGCTGTAATTCGTAATAATAAGCGTGAGATAATAATTAAAATATTGGCTGGCCGATTCAATGGTGAATTCAAAGGGTGCAACACTGGTGACAGGTTTTTGGGCTTCGAAAAGAATACCGAGAAATGGTATAGCCATTGTAATTGAAAATAGTCCAAAAAAAACTCCTAAAATATTGCATATTATATTCAGGATTACATATCTTTTGTAAGGAATAATATATTTGAGAAGTTTCAGGAAGCGTAACATTTGAAGTTGATATCAATTAATAAATTCCTGTATAATTTTCAGGGCTGATTTTTAACAATTCCTTTTTTATTTTTTTTCTGATTTTCAATGAATTGATAAACCGATGAATTGTTTCTTTATTTAAAGGTGTTCCTGTCCGGGTAAGCTGTTTCAGGGCTTCAAACGGTTTAGGATAACCTTCACGCCTCAGAATAGTCTGAAGCGCCTCTGCGACAATGCTCCAGTTATTTTGCAAGTCCCGAGCAACAGCGTCTTTGTTTATTTCCAGTTTATCAAGCCCTGTCAAAATGGATTTAAAAGATAATATTGAATGTGCGATGGGAACGCCGATATTTCTCAGCACTGTTGAATCGGAAAGGTCGCGCTGAAGCCGTGAAACTGGCAGCTTGGCTGATAAATGCTCGAACAATGCATTGGCAATTCCAAGATTTCCCTCGGCATTTTCAAAATCAATAGGATTCACTTTATGAGGCATTGCCGATGAGCCAACCTCTGAATCGGTTATTTTAAGCCGGAAATAATCGAACGAAATATACAGCCAGAAATCCCTGCATAAATCAAGTAAAATGTTATTTATTCTTTTCATATTGTCAAATACCGCTGCAAGGTAATCATAGTGGTCAATCTGGGTTGTAATCTGCGAACGTTTTAGCCCGAAAATTTTATTTACAAAAGTATCTGCAAATTTTGCCCAGTTAATATCAGGATAGGCAATGTGATGGGCATTGAAATTTCCCGTCGCTCCTCCGAATTTTGCCGAAATAGGTGTCCGCAATAATTGATTTCTTTGTTCCAAAAGTCTTTCCACAAAAACATTAATTTCTTTTCCGAGCTTTGTCGGTGATGCCGGTTGCCCGTGTGTTCTTGCAAGCATGGGTATATCCTTCCATGAAATGCCAAGAACTTTTAGTTTTTCAGCAACTTGCATCAATAAAGGAAAATATATTCGAATTATCGCCGCTTTTAATGAATATGGTATGGCAATATTGTTAATATCCTGCGATGTCAAAGCAAAATGTATAAACTCCTTCCATTTACCAAAACCAACTAACTCAAATTGTTTTTTTAAATAATATTCAACCGCTTTAACATCATGATTGGTGATCCTTTCTATTAGCTTGACTTTATTTGCCTCATCAACATCAAAGTTTTGGTAAATTCTCTTTAAACGGTAAAAATTTTTAAAATCTTTCAATTGAGGTAAGGGCAGTTGACACAAAGCGATAAAATATTTGATTTCGACCAATAACCGGTAGCGTATCAAGGCATATTCTGAAAAATACTCATCCAGCTCCGCTACTTTATTTCTGTAGCGGCCGTCAATAGGAGAGATTGCCGATAAACTTTTAAGCTCCATATTTATTCGCAAACCCATTCGTTAGTAAGATCGCCGACTGTAGCCGGTTCTTCATTTTCTTTTGCTGTCAGCTCCTCTCCGCAATATTCTTCGGGTGTATCAGTATCGCTATATATCGAACCATCGGGGTTTTTGCTAACCTGCCTGCATTCTTTGCAATCTTCGCAGGAAAAAAACATACCTGCAAATAAAACCGTTAAAACAAAAATTAATAATCTCTTTTTCATAATATTTTTTTGCAAAACTAATAAATTCCTGAAAATTATTCCTCCTGCATGAACATTGGATCCCATGGCGGTAGCATTATTGGTTTCTGTTCGAGGATTTTCAAGATTTTTTCATCAATGAAAATTTTTAAAACTACAAGCCGGAACATATATTCATCAAACCACTCGTCTGTCATAGTAAGATATCCGTTATGGCCAGCCTGAGCGCCCCAACTGTTTTCAAGCAACCATTTTATAATTTTCCCTGTAGTATCAACATCAACACCTACCAATGCCATACCATGTGTAGAGCTGCTCTCAAAAGTTTGAATCCTCTGCTTTTTATTCATATTAAAAGCGACACTGAACAGCGATTCATAATCATAGTTATTTAAATCAAGGGTCCCTTCCTCTTTATTTATTTGTTGGGCTACATCACAGGAAAAATACATCGGTTCATTTTCCATCAACGATTTTTTTGCAAATTCTTTTATTTCTCCTGAGGGCATATTAATAAACCTCCAGTTCTTTCCCTCCTGAACATCACGGTCGTATTCAATTTCGTACAATTTGTAATAATCGTGAGTGGGGTCGTCCATAAGCATTACATAATCATTCAAATTAACTTTGATAAACTCTTTATAAAAAGATACAGGGGTATATATTTTTGGTTCGCTGAGATTACCGTCTTTTGTTTTGTAGCGCCATGAGAATTTTTCAGGCGGTTGCCCCAATCCGGTTGCAAGCATGCGATAAACCTCTGTAAGCATTTCGATTTTTTTGCTTTGCAGCTTTTTATAATCGTTTCCGTTTACAACCATTTCACGAAGAATAAGGCCGTCTTCACGGAGCTTTTCGCGTATAAGGTTTTGTAAAAAATTTGTGTTTTCACTATTAGCTGTTTCAGGCATAATTTCTTTAGGAATTATGCCGTATTTTTGCACAAGGTCAACTACCTGGTTCCAAACTCCGCCATCACCGAGGTAATTCTTAAAAAGCCATTCCACAGATTTATCATCCATTTTACGTGTAGCAGTAGCTATAATGTTCTCAAGAAAAAGATTTGCCTTTTCGAATTGATCCCAGAAATAAAGATAATTTGTCGAAAATTCAAAGCCGGATAAATTTAATTCATTGATAATTTTTGGACGCAGAATATTCAAGCCGGTAAACATCCAGCAGCGGCCTGAGCTTTTCTGGTCGGTGATTCCGCTGACATTGACTTTATACTTGAATTCATGGTCAAGTTTTCCTGCATTCTCCCGGTTCAGTGCCAGCTTTCTGATGTCATTATTCGATACGGCATTTTGTATAGCTTTGGTAAAAGCATCCTCCTTGTAACCGGCTTTGATTTTAGCTAATATTTCAGGGGTAATCGCACCTTGTTGCTGGGCAAATCCGTGTTGTATTCCATTGAACAACAGTAAACAGGCAATTAACAAACTTTTAGCTGATCTTCTTTCTGGTTTCATATTATTCTGGTCATTAGGTTCCGGGTGCTGAGTTTTTGGTTCTGGGTTTTTGGTTCTTGTTTCTGGGTGCTGGGTGCTGGGTTTTTGGTTCTTGGTTCTGGGTTCTATATTCATTATTGTACATTCTTTATTCGTATCTATTTAGGTTATTATTTTTTTATAGATTATTCCATCGAAGTACGAATTTGTTACGAACATACGAACTACGAATTTACAGATTGAAAAATATTTACAATCCGATTGAACATCACACTATGTTTAATGTTCGTAATTCGTAAGTTCGTAGTTTTTTCGTACTTCGGTGGGATAATTATTTCACCACCTAAATAGTTATCTTTATTCTAAATTTTACCTACTATCTACTACATCTACCTACTATCGGTAACGAGTTGGTGCAGTGCCCACTCTCCTGATTGTCTTGTTTAAAACGTAAACTCTCTTATCATATTACAATCTATCTTGTAGATACGGAGGGCATTGCACCAACTTGATGTTGTGTTCTGTAAAAGGAAAATCTTGTATCAATTTATAATATTATCATTCTTTTTGTTTGAAAATATTTATCGGTCTGTAGCGTATAAAAATACACCCCAGACTTGAGTTCTAAAGTATTAAATTTAACTTCAAATTCTCCAGCCGAATGTGTATCTTTATTTATTAATTCAGTAATTTTATTGCCTTGCATATCAGTAATAAATATTTTAACCGGACAATTTTCACCAATTTTATATTTAATAATAGTATAATTAGAATTTGGATTGGGATAATTGCCAATCAATCTTGTCAATAATTTCACATCCTTTTTATGTGTTAATGAATCTTCGTTTGGTTCCCATTTAATATCAGAATATGAATTTTTATCTGATGATGATAATGTTTGACTTAAATTAGAATCT
>JACQWN010000094.1 GCA_016209245.1 Bacteroidia bacterium | reverse complement strand
TACGACGGGTAACTTTGGAATGGGTTCTGTGCTAACCAACATTCAAGGTAACTTTGAATGGAGGCGAATAGGTAATAATAATTATCTTTACGATGAAGCTAATGAAACAATAACTATCGGCGGTAATTTGATATTCAGCGGAGGATGGTGGAAAATAGCTACTGGTTATAATGCCGCTGGTGTTGTTTGTAATCAGACCGGATTAGTTACAGTTAATATAACCGGTGATTTGATAATAACTGCAGGGACCTTAGAAGATTATAAATGTGGGTTGTCTGACACTAAAGCTATCTTAAATGTTGGCGGCAATGTAAATATTTCGGGCGGTACTGTAAATTTAAATGTCGCAGGTGATGGTTTATCCGAATTGAATTTAACAGGAGGTACAGCATCAGTAACATGGTCTCAAACAGGCGGAACTGTTACTCTCGGTAAAACAAACATCAAAACCGGAAAAACAGTTACAATGACCGGTACAAAAATAGGCGATGTTGCAACTTCAAGAACTTTTACTGTTGAAAGCGGAGGCATTCTAAATTGCAGCAATTATCCTGTATCCGGTGCAGGTTTGTTTACACTTGCCAGCGGCGCCACTTTGGGAATTGGCAGTGCTGCTGGTTTAAGTGATGTTGCAGATGGTGCAGTTGGTAACATACAAACTACGGATGGTCGCACATACTATTCAGGAGGAACTTATGTTTATAATGGCACAGCCGCCCAGGTAACAGGAACATTCACTACTTCAACAGCAAATACAGTGAGCAATTTAATTATTAACAACAGTAACATCCAGCGGTAGCTATATTCCGGTAACATTCAATAATTCTGTAGCAGGTGATGTAGGAAATATTTCAATATCTACCAGACCGACTGCAGATCCAGACAATCAACCGTGGGCTGCGGCAAGTAATGTGGCTGCTGTTACAAGTATGACAGGTATCGGCACTAACTTGTCAAGCGCAATTGACCGCTGGTGGGATATTACTTCATCTGTCGCTTCACCGATTCCTGCAGTGACTTTATCATTGTCTTATCTGGGCGATGAAAATACTATGACCGATCCTGCTGATAAAACGACTGAACTGGGAGTGCAACACTGGTCTGGTACAGGTTGGGATGATGGAAAAGGAGGCGCTATAGGAACTGTTTCATTATCCGGCACAAATGGTGTTGCTACAGGAATTGGTACAATTACTGTCACAGGACAGACTTATTTTTCACCGCGTGTTATTGTCAAAGGATCAAAACCACTACCCATAGAACTTCTTGATATTGATGGTCAATGTTTTGATGGAAAAGTAAATATAAATTGGCTCACTACCTCAGAAGAGAATAATGATTATTTTACCATCGAACGAAGCGCTGATAGTTACACATGGGAAATCCTTACCACCGTTGACGGCGCCGGTAATTCCAATACAACAAAAGAATACTCTGTAATTGATTATGAACCCCTTCCGGGAACAGCTTATTACCTGCTCAAACAAACCGACTATGACGGTAAATCCGAATATAGCAATATCGTCACCGTTAATTGCGTCAAAGTAAGCAAAATCATGCTCTTCCCCAACCCCACAAAGAATACCTTAGATATATTCTTTACCTCCGCTTATACCGAGCCTATTGATGTAAGCATGTTCGACTTTTCAGGTAAACGTGTATTTAATAAGAAATACGACATGCAGCAGGGCAATTATTTCATTACATTGGATATGTCGCCTTATGCCAGGGGATTGTATATGTTGTCGGTAATAAGCGCTCATATCAATTATAAGGAGCGGGTTGTTAAAGAGTAGGGGGTTTAGGATGGTTCGACTGGGTTCACCACAGGTTTTAGATTTAGGACTTTAAAACGTATAATCTTATGAAAACATACAAGTAACCAATTAAAATATGGAGGATAAAATATGAAAAAGGTCGTATTTATTATTTTGTTTTTGACTGTATCAGCCCTGGGTGTTTTCAATTTTGCTCAGGTTAAAAAAGTTGCTATCTTTGAGTCTAATTATGATCAGACTCAAATAAATCAATGTGTCAGAAATCTTTTTACTGAAGTGTATTCGTGTTTAAATGCCTTGGGTGTTACGAGTAAGATTACTGAGACCTCTAACCAATTATACATTCGTGTAGAGTATGAATCATTAGACCCAGGTATCCGTGGTCGAATACAAAGTTGCGTAGCAGACTATAACAGCAACCGCCACGAATGTCCTGATGCACCAGTAATGATTATTAGGAATGAATGATATGCAACTCTAACACTGTGCGTTAGTTGTAAATACCTTAGGCGAACAATTGTATTCCAAAGTTATAATAACCGATTCGAATATTTATACGGTTGAAGCGATTGATCCCTATTCCCGCCTTGCGTCTGGCACTTATTACATTGTTGCTTCTTCAAATAATAACCTTTTCCACAAGAAATTGGTGATAAGATAATACAAAGTTTCAAATTTGAAGTTAGAAATTGTTAAATTAAATTTGTTAAATTGAATTATACAGAATGAAAGAAAAACAGAAGGATAATGTTGTTAAGTTCTTCTATGATTTAGTAAAAATAATATTTGCAGTTACTGTAATCGGACCAATTGCACAACCCGAACAATTCAGTATTTTGAAATTTATTATAGGTTTAGTAGTTTCAGCAATGCTTTTTATATTTGCATATAGATTGGATAAAAAAGAAATAAAAGAAATAAAATAAAAAATGGATTATTACACAATTACATTAATAATATTAGGTGTTATTGCACTAGCAGGTATTATTTGGGTAGAAACAACCAAGACACTTCAAGATAAAAAGCCAGATAATTAACTGTTTTTCTTTGAGATTGCAGATTTACCAAAAATCAAAAACGATTTTGGATTTAGGATTTGAGAAGCAAGAAGTGAAAAAATATCATTAAAAAAATGAATAGTATAAAGAAACATCCAAAAAGGAAAACAAATAATACCGTTGAGTCATTGTGGATATGTAATCATCCGGAAGAAGTATACAAATACGAAGGAAAATGGATTGTTGTTGTTGGCGAAAAGATTGTATCTCATGGAGAAGACCTGGAAAAAGTAATAAATGAAGCAAAGAAATACGGTGAACCATTGAAAAGGCAAAAATATCAAGTATTGGTGGCAGCTTAACCGCAATTTATAAAAATAAGAAGCTGGTGATAAGATAAGTTAAAAGTTAGATGTTAGAAGTATGAAGTTAGAAATGGTTGTTTTGTTAAATTGTTAGATAATCAATGGACAGTAATCAATGAGCGAAAAAAACGTAGAATATGTAATTAGAATTGGACTAACAGATAGATACAGACATAATCATACACAAAAAGGAGGAAAAATACTACAATTTAGCGTTCAATATGAAACAAATATAAAAGATAAATGGTATGCAGTTGTAAGATATGATTGTTCACATGGTTTTGCTCACAGAGATTTATTGGACATTAATGGTAATGTATTGAAGACGCCTTTATTTAATCAGGATTTTAATGAAGCTTTGACTTTTGCCGAGAGTGATTTAAAGATTAATTGGAAATATTATAAAAAACATTTTATGGAGGAAAACGATGAATAATAAATTAATTGAACGTAATATTGAATTATGCGCAGAATTTAGCCGTTATTTATTTGAGCATCAGGAAATACACAATAAAATTCCAATTGATGCCGAGATAATACTTTTACCAGAATTTGATAAAGAATTAAAAGAATATAATCTTATTTTAGCTAAAAATATTGTGTCAGAGGGTGGAAAAGTTATATATGTTCTAATTAAAAATATACGTCCTAAAACCATTTCAAGAATTAGGAAAGTTGAGTTAGAAACTATGTAACGTTCTGGGTTTATTATTTTGTAGCATCTTCAAACAGCAATTTGTTTTATAAGAAATTGGTAATAAGATAAATTTTTTGTTTACTTTTGCGGTTATAATTATAAGTTTGTGGTTGTTAGTGTTATTAATACCCCAAGGTAGAAAAAAGAAAAATGAATAAGTACGATAATTTAGCGAAGGCGTTGTATGATGTTGGAAAGTATGCTTTTACTGTTATAGTAATAGGACAGTTTATTTCAGATACATTCAAGTGGAAATATTTGGTTGCAGGTAGTATTTTTACGTTGATAATTTTTATATTTGCATTTTTAATCAATAAAAAACACAAATCAAATGGATGAAGAAACATTATCGGCAATAATTCTTTTTGGCGGAGGGCTGCTTGCGGCTGCTATTGGCACCTACTTTGTGTTAAGGTACGCTAAAAAAGAAGAAGAGCAACAAGCCGCACAGCAACAACAAAAAGAATAATAAACCAAACCAAACGTTGGATATGTCGCCTTATGCAGTCGGATTGTATATGTTAAAGGAGTGAATACGGTAGTCATACGATGGTCATTCAGTAGTCATTCGTAAATCTAAAATCATAAAGAGTAAATTATGCGGATAATAAAAACAGAGAAACAAAAAGATAATTTAACAAAATATTTATACGATATATCAAAAATAATAATTGCAGTTATGGTAATCGGTCCTATTGCCAAACCAGAAAGTTTTAATATTTTTGCTTTTGTAATTGGAGTTGTAGTTTCTATAATATTTTTCTTATTGGGTCAAACATTAGATAAAAAAGAAATAAAATGAGTACATTAATAATTGGTTTGATTATTCTTGGAGCGATAGGTATTATTGGGTTGATTTGGGTAAATACAACCAAATCACTTCAGGATCATGAAAAAAAACCGGAATAAGTGAGGCAATTGATCCTTACTCCCGCCTTGCGTCGGACACTTATTACATTGTTGCGTCCTCAAACAACAATTTGTTTCATAAGAAGCTTGTGATAAGATAACTTAGAAGTTTGAAGTTTAACAGGAAACAAGAAACAAAGAAAATTATTTATATGTTAATAGCAGGCAAAACAATTAAAAATAAAAACACAGGCATTGAAATAAAAAATATTGTCAGACATAAAGTTGTTCCAACTGGAATAAGTATATCTTTAACAGAATGGGAGAGAACTAATAGAAATTATACAGTGAGTTTAAGTCTTAAAGATTTTAACAGTAACTGTTATACTTTAGGAAAATTTTCGAATATAGATGACGCAGAAAAATATTACAATAAAGTCCTGAGTGCTGTTAATTCAGGAATATATAAACTACACATATATGATTCAGGTAAAGTAGAATTGGAATTATAAATAACAAATTAAAAAGTTATAAGCAGAAAATAAGAAAAAATATTATTATCTTTGTTCGGTAAATAATATTTAACATGAGAAAAGAGTTAGGAAAATACTTCATTGATATTTCTAAATTGATTTTTGCAGGAGTTGTTTTAAGTACAATTTTAAAAGTAGAGGATTTCTCAAAAATAATAATTTTATTGGTAGGATTAATTATAACCATTATTTTGGCAACTATTGGTTTTATATTTTTAAAAAATAATAAATAAAATATTATGGAATTTATTATCTTATGCATAATCACTTGTGTTATCGCAATATAACACATAACCATGAAAGCAATTTTTACATTAATAAAGTTGTTTTATTTATCTTATCAGACAGGGGTTGTATCAAATGGAATTACTTGTTTTATATGCTATTTTAGGCATTGGTTCTTTAATTGGAATTTTCTGGCTTGTGTTTTTTGATAAATACGAAAAACAGGAAAAATTATAGATGGAAATAAAATTTCCCGCCATATAGGCGACAAGTTTTTTAAACATACCTTATGTTAGAAGGGAAATGTTTTATTGTTAAATCTGCTATTTATGTATAAAGAACTGGATATTTTATACCAATTACCGGAATTTCCCCGGATTCTTGCAGAAATGCAAGAAAAATGGAAAGCCGAGCAGGAAAAAAGAAACCGGTTTTATAATGAAGTCAGCGAGTCTGTAAAAGCCGAATTTATTAATGGAGAAATTATTATTCACTCACCGGTTACTTTAAAGCATAATCTTATTTCTCAAAATTTACTACTTTTATTAAAAATTTATGTATATAAGCACAAACTTGGTTTAGTTGGGATTGAAAAGCTTTTAATCCGCCTCACAAGGAACGATTACGAACCGGATATATGTTTTTTTGGGAATGAAAAGGCGGCGGCATTTACGCCTGAGCAGAAATTATTTCCGGCGCCTGATTTTATCATTGAAATTGCATCGGAATCAACCGAAAAATTTGACAGGGGCGTAAAATTAAAGGATTACGAATTACACTGCATACCTGAGTATTGGATTATTGACACTGTAAACGAAACAATAGAACAATATAATTTAACAAAAGATAAATATCAGAAAACAATAATCAGTAAGGACCAAAAACTTATATCACGGATTATTAATGGTTTTGAAATTCCTGCAGGCGCTGTTTTTAATGAATCGGTTTGCAGGGAGGTGCTAAAAGAAATTATTTAATCTAAAATCCCAAATATAAAAATGGAACCCATCGCTATACATACCGAAACAGCCAATCTGACGGAAGAACAATTCTTTTTGCTTTGCAGTGAGAATAAAGAAATTCGTTTTGAGCGAGATAAACATAAAAATATTATTATGAATTCACCAACAGGCGCATTGACATCAAGCAGTCATATAGAGATTGCTGCACAATTAAGGAATTGGAACTATGTATATAAACTCGGAAAAGTTTTTGATTCCAGTGCAGGTTTTACTTTGCCTAACGGAGCTATCCGTAATCCCGATGCTTCATGGATTTCCAAAGAACGATGGAAAAAAATATCACAGGAAGATAAAGAACGATTCGCTCATATCTGTCCGGACTTTGTGATAGAAGTAAAATCTAAAACTGATTCCCTCAAGCAACAAAAAGAAAAAATGCTAGAATGGTTAGAAAACGGGTGCAAGTTAGGATGGCT
>JACQWN010000093.1 GCA_016209245.1 Bacteroidia bacterium | reverse complement strand
TTGTTTGTGGTTTATTGCTGGTAATTGGATTTTTATTTGTAGTTTATCGCATGTTCGTGCAAAAGAAAAAAGCAAATAATATAATTACGCAAAAGAATACTCAACTGGAACAAGCAAATACCGAAATATCCGCCCAACGTGACAAGATAGAAATTCAGCGCGATGAAATAGCTTTACAGCGTGACACCGTAGCCCAACAAAAAGATCAACTGGCTGAAACCCTGGATACCTTGCGCCTTACGCAAGCACAGTTGGTTGAATCGGAAAAAATGGCATCGCTTGGCAATCTTGTAGCTGGTGTTGCTCATGAAATAAACACACCTGTCGGTATAGGCATCACTGCATCTTCGGCTATGGTCGAAGATACCAAACAATTCGCCGATTTATACAAAAACGGACAGATGACCCGTCAGCAGTTGGAAAATTTTCTTGACAATATTTACAAGACAGGCAACCTGCTTTTGAAAAATTTGAACAGGACGGGCGACTTGGTGCAGAGCTTTAAGCAGGTCAGTGTAGATCAGTTGTCGGAACAAATGCGGAGTTTCAATTTAAAAGATTACATAAATGATTTATTGCTAAGTCTGAAGCCCGAATTAGATAAGAAAACAGTAGATGTCGAAATTGAGTGTGATAAGGCACTTGAAATATACAGCTATCCTGGTGTTTTTGCACAAATCATAACAAATTTTGTTACAAATTCAATCAAGCATGGATTTCGCAATAGAACTTCAGGTACAATAAAAATTTCTGTTTATAATGAAGTTAATAACCTTTTGCTCGAATTTAAAGATGATGGTATTGGAATACCTGAAGAAATTCAGCCGAAAATATTCGACCCTTTCTTTACAACAAATAAGCAAACCGGCACCGGGCTGGGTTTGCATATTGTGTATAACCTTGTAAAACAAAAATTAAGCGGTAAAATTTCGTGTTACAGCAGGGCGGGAGAGGGGGCGACATTTATATGTACTATACCACTTGCATAAAAGAAAAACATTAAATATGAAAAAACAAATAATTGGAATAATAGGGACAAACAGCGCTGAATGTAAATCTGAAATTTATGAATTTGGTGTAAATCTCGGTGAAAAACTTACTGATTTGGAATATACAATTGTCTGCGGTGGTATGGGAGGAATCATGGAAGCTGTGTGCAAAGGAGCGAAAAAATCGCATAAATACCGATTCGGTTGCACAATCGGAATTATTCCATCAAATTACCGTAATGATGCAAATAATTATTGTGATATTGTTATTCCTACCGGTATAGGTATTGCCAGAAACCAGATAATTATTAATACTGCCGATGTATTGATTGCAATAGCCGGTGGTTCCGGAACACTATCCGAGCTTGCATTTGCCTGGCAGTTAAATAAAAAAGTAATATGCTATACAGGGTTTGAAGGTTGGGCTAAAAAGCTGGCAGGTGCTGATTTGGATGAGCGAAACAAGGGATTATTCGTTCCTGCCGGAAATATTAATGAAATTATTAAGTTTTTAGAACAAATTATTTGAGTGTGTAATAAATCGGGGGAACTCACCACATAGGCATATAGGTCACATAGAAAATCACATAGTTTGAAGTTGAAATTTAACTATGTGTAAGCCTATGTGTTCTATGTGTCTATGTGGTAAAAGCCGCAGATGAATTATAATCCCCCAAAATGTCACACACTCAAATTGTTTAAACTTTTCTGCATAAATAAATAATTTCCTGCACAGAAATACGGTATCGGGTAAGTAGTTTTTTATCAAGAGTATGAACAAAATTGTCGTTGACAACTGTAAAACCTGCTTTTTCCAATCGTTTTGGATAATCCTGTCCATAAATGCGTAAATGGTCATATTGCCCGAATATTTTTTCTCTCTCTTTTTTACTTGTTATAGTAGAATCTTCATAAGTATATTCTCTGTTATAATCAATCGGTACCTGAAGAATAGCCCATCCGCCTTTTTTCAGCACCCTGTAAAGTTCATTTAATGCCTGAAGTTCGTTATCAATATGTTCAAGTACATGATTACAGATAATTACGTCAAAAGTATTATCGGCAAAAGGAATTTGTTTTATATTAAGTTTTACATCAGCAATAGGCGATTCTAAATCGGCTGTGATATATTCTAAATTTTTCAGTGATTTGAATCTTCTTAAAAAAGGTTGTTCAGGCGCTATATGAAGCACTTTCATGTTAGTATAAAAAAAATCGGTTCTTTCACGCAAATATAGCCATAAAAGCCGGTGCCTTTCAAGCGATAAACATCCCGGACACAGACGGTTATCCTCGCCTTTATTTCCATAAGGTAAAAATTTTCTGAAATTCATATTACAGATAGGACAGAATACATTGTTCCCTTTATAAAAAATGACAATGATTTTACTAAATAAAAAGCTGAACCTGATTAAGTATTTTCGTGGTATGTTTCTGACAAGGAATTTAATTATACGGCTTAACATAATATTAATTTCTGCAAAGATAATGTTTTATTTGAAAGAGTAGAGGTGGTTGAGGGGGAATAGAGACGTTGCATGCAACGCCCCTACATTCCCCCTCAACCACCTACACTCTTTCTATCGCCAGCAAGGTTGTCATTCCGAGCGAAGCGAGGAATCTGTACAATTTTATTGCATTTCATGTATAATATAATTTACCTTTACACACTAAAATAGTGGAAATTTTATCTATGCGAAAGTATTTAACTATTATATGTATTATTTTAATAATCATTGCTGAATTTTCATGTTCACAACAGGAGCATAGCAAGGTTCAATCTAAAGATTTTTCTATATTTAAAGAAGAACCGAGTAGACAATCTTACTTGAACGGTACTATTAAATATGCAAAATGGTTTGATATTCAGTATTACAATGATTACAAGCTCCTCATAGTTTACAATCCATGGCGTAACAATCAAATTTACTATAAATATTTATTAGTCGCAGGGAAGAAGCAAATCAGCGAAAAAGTCGTTGGAATCACTGCTGTTATCCACGTACCTGTCGAAAAAGCCGTGTCATTATCTTCTTCTCATATCGGTATGATTTCGGAGCTTGACCTTATAAATAAATTATGTGCAATTGGTAGCTCAAAATATATATATAATCAGGAAATTTTGAGTAGAGTAAATAATCAAGAAATTTTTGAAACCGGTGATATACAGCAAATAAATATTGAAAAACTGATTTCCCTTTCACCTGAAATTGTTTTGCTGACAGGTTGGAGTGAAATTAGTTTAAATGAAAATAAGCTGATGGAATTGGGTATTCCGTTTATATATATTTTGGAATGGATGGAAAATACACCATTAGGCAGAGCCGAATGGATTAAATTTATCGCTGTCTTTTTTAATAAAGAAGCGGAAGCTGAAAAAATATTTTCTGAAACAGAATTACAATATTTCGGGCTGAAAGATAAAATTAAGGATGTGATTCAAAAGCCAAAAGTGCTTCATGGTATTTGTATGGATGGAACATGGTTCGTTCCAGGCGGACAAAGTTATATCGCTAATCTTTACAACGATGCCGGTGCAGAATATTTGTGGAAAAATGATACAACCACCGGTAGTATTCCTTTAAGCCCTGAAGCGGTTATCCAAAGAGCGTTGAATGCTGATATCTGGCTCAATACCAATATTACTGACGAAAACGCTTACTTGCTTGAAAAAT
>JACQWN010000092.1:4211-6083 GCA_016209245.1 Bacteroidia bacterium | reverse complement strand
CCAACCCCTTAAAAAGGGGCAATAACTCTGAACAGGATATACCAAAGCTGACAATTGATAATCAAATATATTGGATAGAAATCTATAATTCGTCCACGGGTTATCCTGTAAAGGATGTAAACGGGGGCAGCGCCAACGGAGCTATGTTAATAGACAGCAAAGGCATACTGTGGGCAGGGACAGGTGCGGAAAAAACAGCGTTGGTCAGAATGGATTATAACGCAATACATAGGAATGATAAGCCGCCGGTGGTAATTATCCAAAACATGAAAGTTCATAATGAGAATATATGCTGGTATAACCTGCAAAGCTCAAAGGAAAAAGATGAAAGGGAAAAGGTAAAAGGTAAAAGTTTCAAGTCCAAAGGGGCAGATAGTTTATCAGTTGCCCCGACCTTCAGGTCGGGGGTTAATAAGGACAGCCTGAATTCTCAGGGCTTTAGCCCTTTAACAAAGGAAGACAGTCTGGCTATTATCAACGAGGAAATCCTGACCTTTGGCAGAACCTTATCTGACCATGAACGCGACACTATGCGTTATAAATTTGCTGGTATTAAGTTCGACGGCATTACGCGCTTTTACCCGCTTCCTGAAAATCTTGTACTTCCTTACAAGCATAACAACATCACATTTGAGTTTGCTGCCGTGGAACCTGCCCGTCCTTACCTTGTAAAATATCAGTACATGCTCGAAGGCTACGACGCCGACTGGAACCCGGTAACCAATAAAACATCCGCCACATTCGGAAATATCTGGGAAGGCACATATACCTTTAAAATCCGTGCATTGTTCACCGGCCCCGGTTGTAGAGACGCCATGCCTGGCGTCTCCGGTAATCATGGTAGAAAAGCCTCACCTGGCGTCTCCGGAAATCAATGGAGCGAACCGGTTGTTTACACGTTTAAAGTATTGCCACCTTGGTACCGCACGTGGTGGATGTATGGGGCTTATGCACTGTTTCTGGTTGCTGGTTGCTGGTTGCTGGTTAAATGGCGTGAACGAAAATTGAAACGTGAAAAACAAATGCTTGAGCAAAAAGTTAAGGAACGCACTGCCGAAGTCGTGCAGCAAAAAGAAGAACTACAGTCGCAAAAAGATGCCATTGAAGAAAAAAATGAAGAACTGCATTTGCAAAAAAATGCCATTGAAGAAAAAAACGAAGAACTCAATCAGCAAAAAGAAGAACTTGCGACCAGCAACCAGCAACTTGCGACCCTGAACAACGAACTTGAGAAACTTTCCATCGTAGCGAGCGAGACCGACAATGTAGTACTGATTTGCGAACCCGACGGAACCATAGAATGGGTAAACGCTGCCTTTGAACGCATGTATGAATACACTCTTGAAGAATATAAAAAAGAAAAAGGGGGAACATTATTTGAGAGCAGCACCTGCGCCGAAATAAAAACAATTGTACAGAAAGCCGTTTCTGAAAAAAGCTCTGTGGTTTACTATTCAGCCTTCACCAAAAAGAACGGCGAGCTCCTCAGCCTTCAGACTACACTGACACCTGTAGTTGGTAGCAGTGCGGTGAGAGATGAAATGTCAGCAGATTTTCCCAAGTATGTCAAAAAACTCATAGTCATTGATATTAATATTACAGAACTGCGCAGAATGCAGCAGCAATTAGTAGAATCGGAGAAAATGGCTTCACTTGGAGGTCTGGTAGCCGGCGTAGCACACGAGATTAACACACCGGTAGGTATAGGTATTACAGCCGCTTCGTCGCTTGACGATAAGACAAAAACGCTTTGCGAGGCTTATCTTTCAGGCAAGATGACAAAAAGCGCGATGGAGGCATATTTTTCCGATGCCACAGCCATCAGCCGGCTCATACTTACAAATCTGATCCGTACTGGCGATCTTATCCAGA
>JACQWN010000092.1:0-4188 GCA_016209245.1 Bacteroidia bacterium | reverse complement strand
TTCCCGGACCCTTTGCTCAGATAATTACCAACTTCTTAGTCAATTCTACAGTCCACGCTTTTGATGAAGGACAGGAAGGTGAGATAAAAATACAAGCGTCAGCCGCAGATGACAAATTGCTTTTAATTTACAGAGACAATGGAAAAGGTATGACGCCGGAGGTGCTGAAAAAAATCTATGACCCGTTTTTCACTACTAATAAGCAAAAGGGTACAGGGCTGGGAATGCATATTATTTATAACCTTGTCACGCAAAAATTAAAAGGCAATATTAAAGCATGGAGCGAAACAGGAAAAGGGGTAATGTTTACAGTAACGGTTCCATTGAATATATAATTGGAAAATTGAAAATTGAAAATTGGAATATGGAAAACGAAGAAATCATTTTTGCACCTGAACCAGCTTGTACCGTATCAAAAGAAACATGGAAAATACTGATAGTTGACGATGATACGGATGTGCATACTATTACAAAAATTGCGCTTGAGGATTTTATTTATAAAAACAGGAAGATTAAATGTATAAGCGCTTACACTGCGCATGAAGCCGAAAAAAAATTAGTGGCGGAGCCGGATATAGCGGTAGTTTTGCTTGATGTGGTGATGGAGACTGTGCATGCCGGTCTGGATTTGGTAAAAATAATCCGCGAAAAGCACCGCAACAGTATTGTACGCATCATTCTTCGTACAGGACAGCCGGGAGAGGCACCTGAAAAAGATGTAATTAAAGCATATGAAATTGACGATTATAAAGCGAAATTAGAGCTGACCAATGTACGACTGTTTACTGTAATCCTCGCAAGCGTCAGGGCTTATGAAACTCTGAAAAAGCTGGATGACTACGGTAAACGGCTTGAACAGAAAGTCGCTGAAAGGACAAAGGAAATCACAGACAGCATCCATTATGCATCCTATCTTCAGAAAGCGATATTTCCGCCTGCTGAGCTGCTCACCGAAATTTTCCCGCAGCACTTTATTATTTTCAGACCCCGTAATATAGTAAGCGGCGATTTTTACTGGTTTCTTAAACAGGATAATAAAATTTTTTTCGCTGTCGCCGACTGCACAGGCCATGGCGTTCCAGGCGCTATAATGAGCATGCTCGGTATTGCCTTTATTAATGAAATAGTTATGAATAACCGATATATTCCCGCTCATGAGATTTTAAACGAATTGCGTAAAAATGTCATTAAGTCATTGCACCAGAAAGGCCATGCAGGCGATACACGCGACGGTATGGATATAGCAATGTGCATTTACGAAAACGAATATAAAAAACTTCAGTTCGCCGGTGCAAATAATGGTTTTATTTTAATCAGGGAAAACGAGCTTATTCAGAAAAAAGGAAATAAAATGCCTGTTGGCTTTTACGAACTAATGAATCCATTCCAGTGCGATGAACTGGTATTAAAATACGGCGACAGTCTTTATTTTTATACAGACGGTATAACAGACCAGCTTGGTGGTAATCACGGAAAAAAATTCATGTCAAAGCGCTTTAAAGAATTATTATTAGCCGTTTCTGTTAAACCATTACAAGAGCAGAAAATAATACTGGAACAAACTTATGAAAACTGGAAAGGGAATAATGAGCAGACTGATGATGTAACTGTGCTCGGAATAAAGATTGTGAGCTAGTGTCGTGGTGACTCGAAATAAGAATTTTATCCCGTTGGCAGTATACATCTACCTTTATGAAACCCAATGATATCCGAAGGGCATGCCCTTGAGCAAGCTTTACAACCGTTGCATCGGAATGCGTCAATCCATGGATACATCCCCTTATGGCTTGAGCCGGAATGGGGATAAACGCTGATTTTAGTGCCCGGTATTAATGGACAGGCGCTTGAAATTTCAGATAAAATCATAATGTTTAATTTATTTTAATATATTCTTTCCTTTATCATTCTTTCAAAAGCTCTTAAAAGACTTTGAGAATTGGCGGTGATCTTTTGTTCGTTAACTTTATAGAACCAGAAGTCGTGAGCAACCATAATGTTTAATAATTCGTCTAATATTTTTGCATTTTGTATTGTTATAGGATGACAAAATTGGTTATTGATAATTTGTTCTATAACTTCATAGAATACTTCTTTATAATCATCTTTCATTTTGCGTACAAATTCATATATTTTTCCATAGTTATCATTTACGAAATAGTTACATATATCAATTACTTTAGTTCTTTGATTTTTCTTTTTTAAAAGCTCATTTATCTCCCAAGGGCTTCCACCAAGATAATTCCATACATCCTCAATCTCTTTTTTTGTCAGCATCTCTGTTGACAACCAATCAATAACCGTTTTTTTATCAAAATGGTCAATAAAATACAATTCTGTTGTTTTCATAAGTTTGGCGTTGTTATAAATTTCTTCAATGAAATAACTGTCGGATGTTGATAGTATTATATGTGCAGTGTGAGTAACTTTTGTCAATCTAATAAATAAATTAAAAAGTTCATCAATCAGATATCTTTCACCGTTTATATAAATATTTTTCAGTAATTGAATTTCGTCAAGAATAATTATCGGTTGTTTATTTTTTTCTTTAGCCGAACGTAGCTTATCACCCATCAATTTAAAAGGGTTCTGGCTCAAAAGCTTTTCATCATTCTTTAAATTAATTCCGAAAAAGCCGATATTAAAAGTAATACCGTCGGCTATGTCCTGAACCTTATCGTATAATGTTTTTGGAAAAAATCTGTCTAAAAAGCTGTTAAAATCATAAATAAGCATTTCTCTTAAATCAAGAAAATTGATCACATATTTTTTAGTATCAATTTCATTAACAACTTTGTTCAACAGAGTGCTTTTTCCGCTGCTTTTAGGCCCATAAAGAAACAACAGCGAATTCGGTTCGCTATCAAAATGATTATGAAGATATTTTATATCAGCTTCTCTGTTTATAAATTTCATGTGTATATATTTTTATAGTTTATTTTTCATTGTAGAAATAGGTTAAGGTTAAGGTTAAGGTTGAGAGAATGAGTTGATTAATTTGTTAAGGTCAAAGATTTGAGATGTCAATCCATAATCTTCAGACCTGGGCAAATTAACCGTTAAATGGAAAACTTGAACAGCAAGTTTGTGTGCTTTTTGCCAAACAGGCATTTCAGTAAAACTCTTATACATGGTTTCAAATTTTTAAACCTCAACCTCAACCTCAACCTCAACCTCAACCTAAAATCTCATTCCCAGCCTGTAACCATCCTGAATAGCATCAATGCCGCGTCTTACCCAGACACAATCCCCAATCATCGCAATATCTTTCTTCTTTAATGAGCCGTAACCAAGCTCCTTGTTTGGAACAAGCTTAGCCATAATAACGGTATCGGCAGGTATAGTCTGATTTTCAAATTTCTGTTTTTCTTTAGTCTCTTTGTCAATAAATGTCCAGTCAGCCACAATGCCTTTATCCGTAATTTCTTTAACATTACCATAAGTCAGTTCTTTCACTTTAGCTTGTTTGAGCCTAAGCCTGTACCTCCAGATATATGATGGATTTACGTCCCACCCGAAACGAGGGGCAGGGTCAATCAATGTAAGGTTTGCGTCCTTCACTCCATTTTTTTCCTGAGTATCAATAATAAAGAGCGATAGTGATATAGCTGCTCCTGAACCACCGATAATGACTACATTTTTACCAAGCTTCGTTTTACCGCCAAATACATCGAAAATACTCACGACATGTGGCTGAGCAATTCCCTGAATAGTCGGCACTTCAGGAACCGCACCTGTTGCAATTACAAGAGAATCGGGGTTTTCCTTTTCAAGAAGCTCTTTTGTCACAGGAGTATTGAGCACGAATTTAGCTCCATGCTTATCACACTGAGCTTTCATATGATTGATCCACCTCATAAATTCCTGGTCATCCCAGTATTTACCCGAGTTTTCGCCATAAGGATTTCTTGAAGCGTAATACCATTGACCTCCGATATTACCTGTTTTTTCATAGACAGTGACATTATGGCCTTTTTCAGCGGCAATGCTTGCAGCCTGCAATCCTGCAATACCAGCTCCGGCAACAATTATTTTTCTTTTTACTTCTGCTTTTGGAAAACCGTAGTAGCCCCATTCACGCTCACCCTCATGGCTGCATGACGGGCGAACAGTACAAGTAACTGGAGCATCCCTGAAAAGACGCGCCAGGCAAACCTGACAGGCGATACAAGGAATAATATCTTCCTGTCT
>JACQWN010000091.1 GCA_016209245.1 Bacteroidia bacterium | reverse complement strand
GAAATAAAAGAAAAAATTGATGCACTTAATAAGGAAAATGAGCGGAAAGAAAAAGAACTATCAGAAAAAATTAAACAAATAGACGAGAAAGAACAGGAAATAAAAAATCAAGTGATTGCATTAAGTCAACTAAAAAATGAAAAAGCTCAAAAGACAGTTCAAATAACCGAACTCAAAGAACAGCAGCAAACAATCTTAACAGAAAAAAAAGAAATGCTTTCTAAGAAAGAACAGGAAATACAAAATCAAATTACTGTGCTTAATGGACTTAAAGATGAAATAAATAAAAGGGAAACACAAATAGCCAAACAGGATAGATCTCTTAATCAGCAATTAAAAGATATTAACAAACAACAGTTTATTATTTATTCTATCATTGTATTGTTTGTCATTTCGCTTGGCTTTGGGTTTCTTATGTACCGTACATATCGCCAAAAACAAAAAGCCAACTTACAACTTGTACGACAGAAAGAACAAATAGAAGAAATAAATAAAGAACTTGAAAAACTCAGCATCGTAGCAAGCAAAACAGACAATTCAGTTTTAATATTTAATAAAAAATCTCAACTCGAATGGGTCAATGAAGCCTTCACACGTTTCACCGGTTACACTTTAGAGGAGTATATTACTGAAAGAGGCGACAATCTACATAATGTAAGCAATCAAGCTGAAATATCCGGATTAATTGAAGAATGTCTGAAATCAAAAAAATCAGTACAATATCATCTTGAAAATGTAACAAAAAGCGGGAATAAAATTTTTGCACAGACCACGCTCACTCCAATACTTGATGAACAGGGAAACATAAAAAAATTAGTTGCAATAGATACAGACATTACTGAGTTAAAGAAAACACAAGACCAGCTTGCAGAATCATTTCATAACATTAAACTGTTAAGCGAAATAGGCCGTAACATCACTGCCAATCTTTCTATTGAGAAAATTTGCGATGAAATTTATGAAAATCTCAATAAGTTTATGGATGCCACTACCTTTATTATTGGTATTCACAATTCAAGTAAAAACACCATAGATGTAGTATATTGTAAAGAAATGATGAAGAAGGTGGTTTCATTATATAATTACGATTTAAAAGATAATAGCAAACTTGCTGTATTTTGCTTTAAAAATAATTTTGATATTTTGATAAATGATTTAAATACCGAGTATGTTAAATATATTCCTAATTGGGATAAAAAAGCAACATTTGGGGGCGGTGTACCTGAGTCGGTCATTTATAGTCCATTAAATATAAAAAAAACAATTTTCGGTGTTTTATCGGTTCAGAGTTATGAAAAAAATTCATATACGGAAAGGCATTTAGACATAATAAAATCATTGGCTACATACATATCAATTGCATTAGTAAATGCACGTACCTATAAAGAAATTGAAGAACAAAAAGAAATATTGGCCGGATTTTTTTAAAAAAATACCCTCTGAATATCAATCTGCTTTTTTTAATATTCTTGAAATATCCTTAAAAAAAGATTTAAACCTTACATCAAAAGAAGAGCGAAAATTTAAAAAAGAAATTACAACCAAACTTGAAATATTAAATATACCCGAATCTTCAACTTTAGCTGATATTTTGATTGATATTGGCATTTATGATATTAAAGAAGACATTAATACTATTTTACTAGCCACTAATTGTAAAGAAATACTGATGATGATTTATAAGCTTTCAGGTTTATTTCATAGCAGTCAAACAATACAAACAGCCACTGATAGAGCTTCAAAAATGGTTTTTGCATTGAAAAATTTTGCACATTTTGATAGTACAGGTGAGCAAGTCAAGGCAAACATTATTGATGGCATTGAGACAGTCCTTACTTTATATCACAATATCTTAAAACATGGAATTGAGGTTATTAAAAATTACACCGAAGTTCCTGCAATATATTGCTTCCCTGATGAACTCAACCAGGTGTGGACAAACATAATTCATAATGCTGTTCAGGCGATGGAAAATAAAGGAACATTAACAATTGATATAAATGGATTTGAAGAAAAAAATATTTGTGTTTCATTTACTGATACAGGTTGTGGTATTCCAATTGAAATAAAAGATAAAATATTTGAACCCTTTTTTACTACCAAGCGGCAAGGTGAAGGCAGCGGTCTTGGTTTAGATATTGTGAAAAAAATAATTGACAGGCATAAAGGGAAAATAGAAGTAGAAAGCGAACCCGGAAATACAACATTTTCTATATATTTACCACTAACAAGTTAAAAAAATTATTATGTGTAAACAAGTCATTCTTTGTGTTGATGATGAAAAAATAGTCATCAATAGTTTAAGAACAGAGTTAAAAAAATCTTTTGGTGATCAATATTCTTTTGAATTTGCAGAAAGCGGGAAAGATGCTTTGGCATTATTCAATGAAATGATTCCAGAAAAAAAAGAAATTCCGCTTATCATCACAGATTACATAATGCCTAAAATGAAGGGAGATGAATTATTAAAACTGTTACAGCAGAAGTTATCAAGCAAAAAGAAGAACTGGAAAAAATGAATATTGAATTGGATAAACTATCACTGGTTGCCAAAAAAACAGACAATTATGTAATCATAACCGACAAAGATGACAAAATTGAATGGGTTAATGAGGGCTTTACCCGTATCACAGGATTTCAACTGGAAGATGTTATAGGAAGAGCCTCCTCTGTTATATTAAGAAGCACTGGAACTGATCCTAATGTCGCAAAAAAAATTGAAGAAATGATAAAAACAAAAAAACCATTTACAAGTGAACTACTTAATTATAATAAAAAGAGTGAACCTGTTTGGCTTTATATAAATGTTACTCCAGTATTAAATGATACCGGTGAAGTTATACGATATATTACTGTAGGTAGTGATATTACAGAACGTAAAAAAGCGGAAGAAAAGATAAAAAAACAAAATATTGAATTAGAAAAGTTATCTATCGTAGCCCGTGAGACAGATTCAGGAGTAATTATTGCTGATCCTAAAGGAAATATAGAATATGTTAACTATGGATTTACCCGTTTAGCGGGATACACTTTTGAGGAATTTAAAGAAGTGTATGGAACTACTATTCAGGAGATCAGTTCAAATCCTGAAATTGAAAAAGTGCTTTCCGATATTGTGAAAAATAAAAAATCTGCAAATTATGAATCATTCCACATTAACAGGAGCGGTGAAAAAAAATGGACTTATGCAACACTAAACCCTGTTTTTGGAAAAACCGGTGAACTCAAAAATATAGTTATTGTATATAATGACATTACAGAATTAAAAAAAGCGGAGGAATCAATAAGGGAAAAGAACAAAGAGATCACCGATAGCATTAAATATGCAAAAAAAATACAAGAAGCAATTTTAACGTCAAGTGAATATTTTCAGAAAATATTACCACAACATTTTATCCTTTTTAAACCAAAAGATATCGTATGCGGTGACTTTTACTGGGCTTATTCTCTACATGATAACAATGCTATATGGACAGTAGCCGACTGTACTGGGCACGGTGTACCGGGAGCCTTTATGAGTATGATAGGTAGCAGCCTATTGGATGAGATAATAATAGAAAAAGGCATAACTATAGCAAATGATATATTGAATGAATTAAAAGCCCATATTATAAAGGCATTAGGACAAACAGGTGCAACAGGTGAAGCAAAAGACGGTATGGATGCCGCCTTGTGTATATGGCATAAAGACACGAATAAATTAGAATTTGCCGGTGCAAATAATCCGTTATTTCTTGTGCGTAAAAATATTGCCGGTTCAGATATAGCCAAAAACGATAAAGTAGAATTCTTTGGAACTGATTTAGCAGAATTTCGGGCAGACAGACAACCAATTGGCTACCATGATAGTAATGATGCACCATTTACTCAACACGAAATACAACTACAAACGGATGATACTATTTACCTGTTTTCAGATGGCTATGCAGACCAATTTGGCGGGGAGAAAGAAAAGAAATTTACATACAAACGGTTCAAAGAATTACTGCTTACCATAACCGAAAAGACAATGCAGGAGCAAAAAGAAATCCTCGACGAAACACTAGAAAAATGGAGAGGCATACAAGACCAGACAGATGATATTTGTATTATAGGAGTAAGAATTTGAGTAACCGTTATAGACCATCACCGTTTTTCAAAGTCCCTGTATGATAAAATTTCTTTTAATGTATGCAAATCACTTCCTCTTGGAACGAATCTAACTTTTGTATGTAAGCTGACAGGGTCAATTAATTCCTGGAAAGGAATGCCTTTTATTTCAAAATCGTCGGTAACCGAAACCATGTGACCGAACTGGTCTTTTGAATAAAGTTTATAAGCGCCGTATCCAAGCATCGAACCTAATACTACATCATAGCTGATAGGTTCGGCGGCACGGGTTTCGTAACCGATTTGCTTATTTACAAGCTTAATTTCTTTTCCCGTCCTCTTCTTATATGTTTCGGCGACCAAATCGGATATAATAAGTCCGATTTGAGCTTTATCGAGCTTAATATTGCCATGCATATCAACAGTTTTAGGCTGCATGTCCTTGGGCAGCTTTTCAACAAGCCCTTCTGCAACACAAATAACACCATAAGGCCGTTTCATTTTCTGGCGGAGCTGTATCAAATCGGTGATTTCATCTGCAATCTTCTGAAGGTCAAGAACATCTTCTTCAATATCTTCTGTGGAAAGCATTTTTATGGATTCTCCGGCAATCCCTGTAGCATAAGTAATCCAACCCGATTTTCTACCCATTAGTTCGGCAATAACAAAAGCATCGGTTGATAAAGCATCTGCTTCAAGGTTAATAATTATTGATTTTGCAATATTGACACATGTCCAGAAGCCAAATGTCCATGGTATACCGAAATAATCATTATCAATGGTTTTTGGAATATGAATCACATTTAATCCCATTATTTTGAAAAAATTGGCGGTTTTAAGTGTATCATCACCGCCGATGGAAATTAAAGTATCAATATTCATATAAGTCAATGCATCAATAATATTTCTCACAGGTGGAAATTACTGCATTAGCGCTTGGCGCCGGTCCGCCTGAAAAAATAATACCGATTTTTTTTTTATTTTGTTCCATAAATTAAAAATTAAAAATTAAACATTAAGAATATTGACCAGCTCCAATAACTTTGGGTTAGCCATTTGATGTTGTTTAATAGTCTTAGCAAAAGGAGTATAAACCACTTCGTTATTAATCAATCCAACCATGATGCTTTTTTGATCTTCGAGCAACGCCTCGATAGCGGCGACGCCTAAGCGGGTAGCCAGATACCGGTCAAAAGCGGTAGGACTGCCGCCTCGCTGAATATGTCCAAGAATAGTAATACGAACATCATAATCTTTAAAATCTTCTTTGACTTTATTGGCAATTGCATACGCACCGCCTTCTTCATCCCCTTCGGCGACAATAATGATATTGCTTGTCTTTTTCCGTTTATTACCTTCTTCCAGAAAGCTTTTCAGCTTTTTAGGTTCTGTTGCTGCTTCAGGAATTACAACTGTGTTTAAAGCGGTATCATAACCAATAGTATAATCGGTGCCAAAAATATCATTATCAATTGTTCCAGGCATTCCAACACATGGAATATCAAATTCAACCGAAAATAGTCCGGCGCCTCTGAAAGAACCGTCTCCACCGATAATTACCAACGAATCAATTCCGTGTTTTTTTAGTTGGTCATAAGCCATCTTACGTCCTTCAACTGTTTTGAACTCTTCACAACGGGCAGTCTTTAAAATAGTACCGCCTTGTTGTATAATACCTGAAACATGCTGTGATTTTAATTCCCGTATCTGTCCGGTCATCATACCAAAATAGCCATGACGGATACCAAAAGGAACAAGTCCATGATAAATGGCCGCTCTGACAACCGCTCTGACTGCAGCATTCATTCCTGGCGAATCACCGCCCGAGGTTAAGACCCCAACACTTTTTATTTTTGCCATATTTGTATAGTTTTGATAAATTTACGGGACAATTATACAAAAAATCGGTATTTTTTAAAAATGCTTATTTTTAGTAATTTGATGCAAATATATTTAAAAACTATTCAAACTCATTCACAAAAAAAATAGATTACTAGGAAGTGATATATTCAATGAACATATCACTCTTAAATAATTTGATAATTTTTTAACATTTCGATTTTTAATTTAAAAAACAATTGTATTTTTGTATTATATAATAAATATTACCGGACTTTCAAGACAAAAAATTGATAACCCTTATTCTTTAAAATAAAAAAGAGGATAAAATACAATTTCTGGCTTGTAACTGTGACATAAAAACATGGACTTATCAAATGAAAGTTAGCGAAATAATTAAGATAATTGAAAATGATGGATGGTATTTTGTCAGACAAAAGGGTAGCCATAGACAATATAAACATAATGAAAAACCCGGAATAGTTACAATAGCCGCGCATAAAATGTCTGATGATATTGCTAAAGGAACTTTACATAGTATATTGAAACAAGCACAACTTAAAACTTAAAATTAATATGGTAAAATATTTAGTTGTATTCGAGAAAACGGAAACAGGTTATAGTGCTTATGTTCCCGATTTACCAGGTTGCATAGCTACCGGTAAAACAAAAAACATGACTGAAAAACATATAATTGAGGCTATTCAGTTTCATCTTGAAGGTTTAAAAGAAGAAAAAATTAAAATCCCTATATCAAAAACCGAAGCTGATACATTTGTTTTTGCTTTAAAATAAAAAGAAATGACTATTTTGGAGAACCTTAAAATGAAAATATTTTGTACATTTGTAACCATAAATCAAATAAATAAAAACTATAAATAATGAGTAAAGTAAACCCAAAAATAGATTTAGCATTCAAAAAGTTGTTTGGAAGCGAAAAAAATATCAATATTTTAAAATCGTTGCTCAACTCTATATTGCCACAAAATGAACAAGTCGCAACATTGGAATTAAAAAATCCATACAATCCGTCAGATTATGCAAGCGGAAAATTATCTTATTTAGACATTAAAGCACAGGACGAAAATAAAAAGTGGTACGATATAGAAATGCAAATTGCACCGCATGATTTTTTCGGATTACGATTATTGTTTTATTGGGCGAAAGTTTTTGCTTCGCAAATTCAACGAGGAGGAACTTATAAAGATTTACACAAAACAATAGTAATAAGCATTATAGATTTTAATTTTTTTAACGATAAAATCGGAGAAGAACGTTATTATAGAAATATAGGATTAACCGATTTGGAAACCAACGAAATATACCAACAAACAGACGGATTATCGTTACATTTCATAGAATTGCGAAAATTCAAAACCGAACTGAAATATATTAAAACTACCTTAGACAGGTGGTTGACATTTTTAAACAATGCTCATAAATACAGCAAAGACACTTTACCTGAACAACTTGCAAAAGATAACGAAATTAAAATAGCAATGCAGGAACTTGAAGTAATGAATTTTGACGAAAAAGAACAGGAATATTACGAGGCACAGGAGAAATTACTTTTAGACAGAACCTCTTATGATAAATCAATTGAAGACAAGGCTAAAATTGAAATTGCAAAAAAAATAAAACAAAAAGGAATGAACATAGAGGATATCTCTGATTTCACTGGTCTTTCAAAAAGTGATATCGAAAAACTGATATAAGTATAAATTTTAAAAAGTAAAAAGGAGGACAAAAAAAAATAAGGGCTTGTACCCCCAAAAAAATGTACGATTTACGATTTACGATTTTAGAATTACGATTTTTTAAAATCCTAAATCCTTATTCCTAGAATCAATTTACGTTCTTTAAAATAAAATAGAAAGCGTTCACCCCGTTAGATAATGCTTTTATTTTTTTTCACTACATTAGCCATGGGGAATATCTAACGGGGTAAAGCTTTTATTTTGGATTAGAAAACTGATAATTTTCAAATACGGCAAGAATAATTATGTAGAACGTTAATTTGATAACATACGTGTATTTAAAATTAATTGATTAACTTTGTATCTTATAATTATAATCACAATGTATTTAGCACCATTAAATTACGATAGGTATTTCAAAAAAGTTTTCAAAGATACCGGTATTGCCAAACGGTTTTTGGAAGATTTTTTTGATATTACAATTGAGAATATAGAATTATTAACTCAAAAACACAGAATTACAGATGACGCCATCGCAGTGGAATTTGATTTTCGATGTAAAATCAAAGGACATCATATTATAATAGACATGCAGCAATGGTTCAAACCGGATATCGTAAACAGATTTTATGTATATCATACAATAAATACAGCATTACAATTGGAAGAAATGCCAAATAAAAATATTTTCATTAACGAAGAAGTTACAAAAGAAACTAAAGATTACACTCAATTACAACCTGTAATTACTCTGATATGGATGGTTGACGATACTTTAAATTTTACAGAAGATTATGTTGGTTATAAAATGACACCTGAAATAATTTCCGATTTTTTGAAAAACGAAAAATTATGGTTGGAAAAAGATATACAAAAATTAATCGCAGAAAGAGAATTTGCGATAAAACAGCTAAATAACGACACAAAAAATTTGAGTTTTCTTCAAAGAAACAGGTTAATCTGGGCATTTCAAAAAAATATCGTTAAAAACGAGAAATTTTCTAAATACAAACCATGGTTTGAATTAGCAGAAAAAACCCGAAATAAAATGAATACCAAAACAGATTTTCTGCAATTTGAACAAGATAAAATATTTGCCGAGATAATTCGTAGAATTTGCAAAGATGTATTAACTGACGATGATGTTAAATACATAGAAAATTATGATAAATTTTGGGACGGAGTAAGAAGATACGAACGAGGAATTAGAAATGAAGCTAGAAATGAAAGAGAAATTGAAATAGCAAAAGGATTAAAATTCGACGGTATTCCAAACGATATTATTGCAAAGAACACGGGATTAACAATCGAAGAAATTGAAAAACTTTAAAAAGAAAAAAGGAGGATAAAATACAAATCAGGGCTTGTAACCCAGGTGACAAATAGAAGGAATGTTCTTTAAAATAAAATAGAAAGCGTAAAGCTTTTATTCTTGTTGCTGAAAACTGGTAATTTTCAATTTATCTCAAGATTAATAAGCGGTACGCCGGGAACGGCGTGGACTGCCTTATTTGAGATAAAGGGTATACCAGTACCTCAGTAACAGATAAGTTTTCAGTTCCACGCTTTTTTGTTTTAATTATTAACCGCTAAATCGGAACTGCAAGGCAAACTAAATTTTATTACAATGAAAAAATTTACATTTTCTTTAATTGTTTTGTCTTTAGGCTTAATTTCATACAGTCTTAAAGGACAATTTACGCAGACAACTACTGAGGATTTTAACGGTAATACTAATTTTAATATTTCAACTCAAAATAATGAATTGAAATTAACTCCTGATTTAGGAACTGGTGCAGATGGTGATTTGTACATTGCACCTGGCGGCACTGCAAAAACTGATGGAGTTAAAACCTATGTAATAGGAAACAATCCAAGTGGGCAAAATTCAATTCAAGTAAATTCTTCATCAGGTTTTAGTATTGGTGACGAAGTATTAATTATTACTATACAGGATGCTAATACAGATTTAAATACAAATATTGCAGGTCAATACGAGTTCAGAAGAATTTCAACATTACTTTCAACCGCTTTGATTTTGTCTGAGAATTTATCAAACTCTTACAATTCTACTGGTTTTAAACATCAGGTTATTAAAGTTCAGAATTATAATAATGTTACTGTTGATTATGGGGGAATTCTTACATGTGACGATTGGGATGGTAATACAGGAGGTATTATTTGTTTTAGAGCAAAAGGATTAGTTCAAATTAATGCTTTAGCTAAAATTGATGCTACTGCAAAAGGATATAGAGGAGGACAATTTGTTAGTGGTTGTGGAGCTCGGGGTTATCAAGGAGAAGGTATTTTTGGAATTGGTAGTACAAGTAATTCAAGTAATTCAAATGGTGGTGGCGGCGGACAGGCATTATGTGGTGGTGCTTGTGCAGGAGGTGGTGCAGGTGGTGGCTATATAT
>JACQWN010000090.1 GCA_016209245.1 Bacteroidia bacterium | reverse complement strand
TTGCATGCAACGTCTCTACTTTCCAATCTCCTATTATAAAAACAGTAAAATGAACTATACAATATTAGTAGCCGATGACCAGGTTCAGAACATTGCCGCTATATTAAGCATGCTGAATTCATACAACAAGGAGTTGAGAATTATTGGTGCGCTTAACGGCAAAATAGCTTGCGAACAGGCATTGGTAAAGTCTCCTGATCTGATTATTCTTGATTGGGAAATGCCTGTTATGACCGGGATTGAAGCAGTACGGTTTTTAAAATCCAATCCAAAAACTAAGGATATTCCAATAATAATGGCTACAGCCCTTACTTCTTCAGACCACCTTAGTGAGGCTATGGATGCAGGCGCAATGGACTATATCCGCAAGCCCCTCGACAGAATAGAGCTGATTGCAAGAGTTAAATCCGCCCTAATGGTTTATGATTATTTCCGGAAGATTCAAGAACAATCGGAAGAATTACAAATTAAAAATACCGAGCTTAAAAAACTATCGCTTGTTGCCAGCGAGACCGACAATTCAGTCATTATTATTAGCAAGGATGGTACAATTGAATGGGCTAATGAAGGATTTCGCAGAATGTATGAATATTCATTGCAGGAATTTATTGAAAAGGCAGGGAAAACTATTTTTGAAGCCAGTGAAAGCAGAGAAATAAATCAAACCGTCAGAAAATGCATGTCAAGCAAAACCAGCCAATTTTATATTACAGAAACAACCACAAAGACTGGAAAAGTTAAATATATTCAAACCACACTTACACCTGTATTGGATGAAAACGGGAATATTGAAAAACTTATTGCAGTCGAATCGGATATTACAAAATTAAAAGAACAGGAAGTTATTATCCGGCAGGAAAAAGAAAAGTCGGATAATCTGCTGTTGAATATATTGCCAAAAGAAACGGCAAGGGAACTGAAAGAGAAAGGCAAAGCCACCCCCAGGCTTTTTAAAAGCTCTACAGTCATGTTTACTGATTTTCAGGGATTTACAAAAGCATGTGAAGGTCTTACACCTGCAGAAATAGTTGATGTGCTTCATAAGTATTTTGTATTATTCGATGATATTATTGAAAAACATTTCCTTGAAAAAATCAAAACTATCGGTGATGCATATATGTGTGTCGGCGGTCTGCCAATCCGGAATAAAAGTCATCCAATCAACACGGTTATGGCCGTGCTTCAGATACAACATACAATTGGGCTTATTAATTTTCAAAATCAGCAGGAAGGGAAACCGATATGGCAACTGCGCTGCGGGATTCATACAGGGCCTGTTGTTGCAGGTGTTGTGGGTAGAATGAAATTCGCTTTCGACATCTGGGGTGATACTGTAAACATTGCTGCACGAATGGAATCGTCAGGTGTTATTGAAAAAATCAATATTTCTGAAACAACATATAATGAAATAAAAAATTACTTCGATTGCGAGTATCGCGGAAAAGTCGCAGCAAAAAACATAGGGAAAATTGATATGTATTTTGTAAATGGACTGAAAACAGAATTTTCAGTAGATGGAAATAGAATTGAACCAAATGAAAAGTTCAATAATATATTGAGAATGTTATAACCGGTAGGAATGTAGAGACGTTGCATGCAACGTCTCTACATTCCTACCGGTTTTTTTTTATGGTTTAAAACCGATAAGAATTGATACACAACCGCTTTGAACCATTTCGTTTGACGATTGATTTTCCGGTACTTTAACCTGAACGATTAACTGTTGGGTTGCACTTGCACTGAAATCCCAATGGTCAATCTTGTTCTGATTTGTATTATCAAAAATAGTATTCCTGTCGGTATCAAGCAATTTAAACTCGATATCACCCAAGACATCCTGTGCACAGATAAAAATTCTATAGTCTTGCCCTCCATAGAATGTAAGCAGCAATTCTGCAACATCGCCTTCATTAAGAACTGCACTGTTCAATTGACCATTATAAGTATATGGCTCAAGCTTTGGCAAACAATTCTGCTTAGTAAATCCTTTGCATTGAGAATATGATAATGCAGGAAATCCAAAAGCGATTGCCAGTAAAACTGTAGTAATGATTAATTTTTTCATAAAATATCTATTTATTATGCAAAAATAGTATTAAATTAATAAGCAAGCAAAATTAATTAATTATTTGTGCTCTTATTTTGTCCACAACATTAATAATTTCTTTAATATTATTTATTGTTATGCTTACATTAGTTTCTCCTCCGATAGTTGTTAATTTTTTGGTCGTATCGGTTGTGATTTTACCCTCGGAATAAGATATTTTAATGCCCTCAAAAACACTTTTCAATTCTGTGAGCATTGGCATATATGGCATAATAGCTTCATCATTCTTATATACATCCATCAGTTCCACAAGATTTTCGAGTGATAATTTCTGTTCGCCTATCCGTTGCATGATTTCCTGATTGGGATTTTTTTCATCAATGATATGGGTTGAAATATATAAAGCTTCAATCCAACCGCCAAAAATAATTAAAGCCGCTGTGCTTCCCCTGTCATTTTCCTTTAAATATGTATCGGCTGTTGCATATGTTTCAGAAATAATCAGTAAAAGTGAATCGCGGTTATCAATATTTTCTTCAATCCGCCCTACTGCAAATGAACCTTCATCCTGTGGTATTCCCAGACGATCTGATAATTTTCTGATAACTGCAAGGTAATTGACCGACTCCTGTATCTGATCGAACATTCTTGTATAGCTCAAGTCAGCTCCATATGTGCCTAAATTAAGAGCAGATTGAGCAATCGTGGTATATTTATCAATATTTTTAACCGGATTTAATAAATCTGACTCATATGTAGCACCGGCACGTTGCATAATAGTTGCCATTTCAATCGGCGATGGAATATTTATGAATATTTTTTTTACTTTTAACATACGGCCGGTATCTATTATTTCATCCTGATTATCTGAATCATCTAAGAGTGAATCATCAGTTTTAGCGCCGTTTTTACAACTTAAAAAAATAAATATAAAAACTACAATATTAAATAATATCAGGCCGGTAGCTTTTATTTTCATTTCTTTTAAAGTTTTCATAGAAATTTGCTACAAAAATAAAAATTATTTTAAACTAATAAAATTTTTTTATTCATTTATTTTTTGGGTTCTA
>JACQWN010000131.1 GCA_016209245.1 Bacteroidia bacterium | reverse complement strand
GCTACCGCTCTAGCAAAAAAAGGAATACCGGTTTTTGCATGGAAGGGGGAAACATTGGCTGAATACTGGTGGTGCACCGAACAAGCGCTTACATTTCCCGATGGATTTGGACCGGACCTTATTGTTGACGATGGAGGCGATGCAACATTAATGGTTCATATGGGAAGAGAAATTGAAGCCAATCCATCGTTATTAGAAAAAAAATCTGAAGCTGATGACGAAATTCAATTACTTTACCGGCTTAAGGGTATATATAATAAAGACCCCAAAAAATGGGAAAGAATCACAGCAAAAATCCGTGGAGTTTCAGAAGAAACTACGACGGGGGTACATCGCTTGTATCAGATGTTTGAACAGGGCAAGCTGATGTTTCCGGCTATAAATGTTAATGACTCGGTTACAAAATCAAAATTTGACAATTTATATGGATGCAGGGAATCGTTGGCAGATGGTATTAAAAGGGCTACCGATATTATGCTTGCAGGAAAAGTAGCGTTGGTTTGCGGTTTTGGCGATGTGGGGAAAGGTTCGGCAAGGTCAATGAAGGGATATGGAGCAAGAGTCATTGTTACTGAAATTGACCCGATTTGTGCACTTCAGGCAGCAATGGAGGGTTTTGAAGTCTCGACTATTGAAGATGTGCTTGGTGAAGCTGATATTTATGTTACTGCTACAGGTAACAGGGATGTACTTACCCTTCAGCATCTTCTTAAAATGAAGGACAAGGCGATTGTTTGTAATATCGGACATTTCGATAATGAGATACAGGTTAACCAGCTTGAAAAATACCACGGAATCACAAAAATAAATATAAAACCCCAGGTTGACCAATATATTTTCCCCGACGGTCATTCTATTATTCTTCTTGCTGAAGGCCGGCTTGTGAATCTTGGTTGTGCCACAGGGCATCCTTCATTTGTTATGAGTAATTCTTTTACAAATCAGACTCTCGCTCAAATGGACTTATGGCAAAAAGATTATAAGATCGGCGTATATCGCTTACCAAAGTATCTTGATGAGGAAGTTGCCCGTTTGCATCTTGACCATGTAGGAGTCAAGCTGACAAAATTGACACCCGAACAGGCTGAATATTTAGGGATTTCTCCAAATGGGCCATATAAGCCGGAGCATTACAGATATTAGTAGTAGTTGGTAGTTGGTAGTTGGTAGTTGGTAGTTGGTAGTTGGTAGGAGGTAGGAGGTAGGAGGTAGTTGGCAGTTTCTAAAAACCTGTCAGAGTGCGAAGCTCCTGACAGCGTTTTTTAGAAGAAAAAGTTAGTCGGCAGTTGGTAATAGGCAGGTGGCAGGAAGCAGGAGGCAGGAGGCAGGAAGCAGGAAGCAGGAAGCAGGAAGCAGGAAGCAGGAAGCAGGATGAAAAAAAAAACAGCATATAAGTATAAACAACACGAAGAGTTTCCCGATGCGTGTTACTGGGCAGATAAAACACAAGAAGAATGTTTTGCTGCTATGTGCTTTTTGGTGGAGCAATATATCGTGTGGAATAATTTGTCGGCAAGAATGGACAAAACCGTCTTTGAAAAAATGAATAAATACAAAGAGTGGGAAGAAGAAAAAAAATATGGGACATTTTCAGTCCAGAAGAAAAAGCTCTTTTTTCATTATAGATGTTTGCAAAGGATTTATATGATTTTATCATGCTGCTCAACAAACATAACGCGGAAGACCAAAAGATATTCTTGATGTAAAATATTTCCAAAATAAAAACAAAAAACAATGAAAAACCGGCAGAAAGTGATTATTCACAAATTTGATTAAAATTTAAGAATTATTCAGCTAAAAACAATATTTTAATTTAAACATAAACATATTGTAATCTTTAAGATTAGCAAACATATTATCTCCTTTGCCATCAAAAAGTCCTGCTGCCAGGGTTATTTCAACATCATCTGTGGCTTGATATGAAACCTGTGGAATATAAGCAATAGCATAATTATTTTTTATTTTATTCCAATCAGTTACAATAAATGCACCACCAATGGGAGCGATAGTAAGTTTTTCGTTGAAAAACTTTTTTTCGTATCGCAAAAAGAAATAATCATTCAGATTTTCGTTTCCACGTTCTTGAATAAACCCGTGTAAATATTGAATGTTCAGATACGAGCCGTCTTTAAAA
The DNA here is from genome assembly GCA_016209245.1 of Bacteroidia bacterium. Classification (GTDB taxonomy): domain Bacteria; phylum Bacteroidota; class Bacteroidia; order Bacteroidales; family BM523; genus JACQWN01. The sequence goes on along the minus strand of JACQWN010000131.1, from coordinate 5,112 downwards.
TTATAATCACCGCCAACAACAAACTTTATGTATGGTTTTGTTTTATCTAAAAGCATTGTATCTTTTGTTACAGGCACGGGCGACAATGGGAACAAAACCGATAAATCGTTAGTCATTACCACATCTTTTTCTGGGATAAAAGCAGCGGCTTCCGTCCAAAATCCAATACCAGCAATACTTGTAGCCAAATCTGCACCTATGATATGGGTTCTTGCGAACGATAGTTGAGAATTTATATTAATTCCGCCAAGCGTGTCAACCGGTGTAAAAGTATTTTTTGTAGAGAAAGGCAATCCATCTCTACCCCAAACATAACTTAATGAAAAATCAACTCCTTTTACCATACCTTTGAATTTACCACCTGCTACTGCACTCTCCGCCAGATTGTATTTTGGCATCAGTAAATTATCAGAATATTCTTTTAAAACCATACCTTGAGGTAATTCTGTTGCCGGATTTAAAGCATTTGCAAAAATCCCGACAGGCATATTCGCAGGTTTGAAAAAGGGGATATAAACGCCTTGTAATGAGAAATCAGAATTAAAATAATAATTCATATTTATAGCGTCGGATGCACGGTGACGACCAAAATCCAAAATATTTTCCAAATCATAAGGATTGAGGTTATCGGTAGGATTAAGCTTATCAGCAGTACCCCAAATAATGAGTTGACGACCGATTTTTAAATCAAGATTTTTTGTAAGAAAAGAAAACATCTGGACATAACCTTCTCTAATTTCCAGATTATAGGGGTCAACAATTCCTTTGTTATATAAATCAGCCGATGTTGACAGATTGGGCAACCCTATGTTCCGAAGCCAAACTTCGCTGTAAAACTTTGAATTGTCAGTAATTTTTTTGTCAAGTTTTAAAGTGAGGCGGTTTTCGTTCCAAGCCCAGTCGTTTTTATCTTTGAGCAGGAATCGTTCATCGGTCAATAATTCTCCCGATATTTTCAGATCGTTTTTATCGTAATTCTGAATTGTTACAATGCTATCCTGCGCTTTGATTATACCTGAAACTGCTAAAAGTATAATCGAAAATAATGCTATTCGTTTCATATATATCTTATTTTTATATAAATTTTCCGTTTTTGATTTTTGCTTACTACGAATTTAAACAAATCAAATTTCGGTTTTGTCAGCTCGGTATGATAATAGTTTGAAAAGCCAAATCCTTCTTCGGGTATTCCAAAGAAGCTGTAATTCATTTTACTGTCATTATTCTCGTCATCTAAAAGCGAAAAACCATATATTCCCGGCTCTAAGTTAAACGTTACTCTCATCTCTCCATTTGAAATATTACTCTTTTTGAATTTCTTTGATATAAATGGTTTTTCATCCTGGAAACTTTCATTGTCTTTAAAAATCCCGATTGATATTTGTCCCTGTGTTGATATGATTCCTTTAATTACCACTTCTATGTTTTGAGCTTTTACAGTTAAGAAACTAATAAATAACAAAAGAGAAAAATTAATCCTTCTATATTTATTATGCGATAACATGGTTTGGCGATTAAGTTACTCCTTTAATTTTCTGATAGTAAAATCATCATCTGTTAAGCCGGTATCGTACTTAACATCGTACATTTGCATTTTTGTTTTGTGATTCTTTTTCAAATCGGTCATTTCAACCAATTCAGCATTCCAGTAATTACTAACTTTTTTAACAGTGTATTTTGCTTCTTTTATTTTGTTACCACCTTTATCGTAGTATTCCATTGATTCAGGGTAATAATTCGTTTTATTCATATTTACAATTATTTTGGAATAATCAGATTTTGATTTTGGCGTTAATTCAATCACAAATACATTCGCTTCGGTTTTTAATAATTTAGGAATGTATTTTTCGGAATATGCTTTTGATTCCATATCATCATAAGAGAAATCGGTACCTGCAAAATTTTGATTTTTTGCACTGGTTGCAATTCTTCTTTCTTTACCAAATGCAGGTAAATACAAATACATAATATCATTTGGCAGAGATAAAACCGCTATACCGGCCAGTGATGCGGGTGATGTAAAACGGAACATACGTTTATCGGTTCCTTTTTGCTGCATAGTAGCTTCACGGGTTTCCTGCTTCCCGTTTTTATCAGTTAAAATTATTTTTTGCTTACCTGTCATGTCTTTAGGAGAATACATTACATCATCCATTTTTTTTAAAATGGTGTTTGCATCTTGTGCATTGGCAGAAAATATACTGCCTACCGTAATTAGTACTGTTAAAACTGCTGTTTGAATTTTTGAATTTTTCATTTTTTAATATTTAAATGTAAAACATTTATTTAGCGATTATTTTCTTTCTCCTATTTGCAAGAATTAATATTACGGGTAAAAGTGTTAAAGAACCAAGCCCGGAACCAAGCATACTTATTGCTACCAGTAAACCGAAATTTTGAAGTGGTGCTATCTGAGAGAATAACAATACAAGAAATCCAAATGCTACGGAAACAACATTTATTATTACAGCTTTACCGCTTATCATAATTGTATCTTTCAGTGCTTTATTAATATCCCCTTTTTCTTTTAAAGCATAATTAAAGTGAATTATGACATGTATAGAATAGTCAATACCTATACCAAGTGCAATACTTGCTACAAGAACGGTGGCAATATCAAGGGAAATTCCGGCAAATCCCATAAAACCAAATAAAACTGTAATAGTTGTCAAAATCGGTATGGTTGCGTATATTCCTTTAGCTAGTGACCGTAACATTAAACCAACAATTATAAGTACTAACGATATAGCCAATATCAAACTGCTAAACTGGCTGCGAAGCAGGCTGGTGTTTATCTGATCATTATGGACTTACTATCAACAGAAGCAAATTTTGATTGAATTATACCTTCATCAAGATTATCGGTAACAAGTTGCGGCATTATATCCTGGCCGTCCAACAGAAACCATAATTGTTCTATTTTGACTTTTTCGTCAGGAATTTTTTTCCCTTCACCCATTACATCATTCATTTCTTCAATCAGGTCGGCAATTGATTGAGCTGTTGAAATATCAGGGTATTGCTTCATATAGTCCTCTGTTTTAATCATTGTTTTTAAAACATCAGGGCTTTGCATATCACCTTTAAAAGATATAAATACAGGCATTGAACCGCCAAATTTTTTCTGCATTACGTCTTCCGAAACTCTGGTAGGATTATCTTTTTTGAAATAATCTGCCATATTAACGCTTGTCTTAATGAAGAACATACCGCCTATGCTCAATAAAATTAAAACAGACCAAAATGTTAATGTGTATTTTAGGTGTTTAAACAGAAGGGCAACAAGTGGTTTTAATATATAATCAGAAAGGATGGATTTTTTTATTGGTTTAGATTTTTCAACCTTTCTGTTTTTGTAAATAGATAAAGCAGAAACAACAGCAGGTACAAAGGTAATGGATAACAGAAATGAAAAAGCTACCCCGATAGCGGTAAATAACCCAAAATCACGTATTATAGTAAGGTATGAACCGAATATGAACGATACGAAGCCAATGGCAGTTGTAATGGCTGCTAAAAAAACAGGTAAAATTATATATGTTAAAGCCTTAATTATTGCTTTTTTTCTGTCATCATCAAAAGTTTGATTAATACGATTTATAACATGTATAGTGTATGCACTACCAACAGCAAGCAGTATAATAGGTATATCATTTGAAATCATTGTTAATTCAAAGCCTGTCAAAACCATTATCCCAAGGGTCCAAATAACAGAAATCACTGCTATAAGTAAAGGCAAAATAATTCCTTTTGCTGAACGAAAACTTAACAGTAATACAAAAGCAATTAATACAAATACTATAGGTAAAAGCCAAATTATGTCAGCCATAATTAAATCAGAAACATCGTTCATCATCATAGGCAAACCACCGAAATACAATTTTTCAGGTAAATTAAGTGCAACTACTTTATTTTTCACTTCCCTTGCAACTGCCTGTTTGTCGGCATCGTGTAGCAATGTAAACATAATGAGTGTCGCTGTTCCGTCTTCAGAAACTACTGTGCCTTTGTACATCTTTTTTGAAAACAAGTAAGTTTTCAAACTGTCTAATTTTTGTTTTGTATCAGGTAATTTATATTCATCAAAGAGTTTTCCAATCTCAATACCACCATCTGTATTTTTAATATCAATTACATTTGTTAAGCTTGTTACTGTTGAAATACCATGTGTAATTTTTAGACTATCGGTTATTTGTTTAACGTGTTTCAATACTTCGGTTTTAAAAACATTATCAGTTTCTAAAACAATCATTCCCATTTCATTCCCGCCAAATTGAGTTCCGATTTTTTTATATAAAGCTGCTGCAGAGTCGTCATCGGGCAATGAGCTTATTATATCAGAATTTATTTTCAGGTTACTTATCTGATAACCTAAAAAGGCAGTTAGTACCATAACAGTTAAAATGGTTATCCATTTGAATTTTATAATTAATTCTAACAAATTATTCATATTTCTTTTTATTAATAATTGAATAATATCGTTTAAAAGTCAGTGCAAAAATAAAACACATATTTTGACCAAAAAAGTTTTTTAGTCAAATATTTTATAAAAAATGTTAATTTTTTATGCTAAAAAATTTATTTTACAGGTTTGTGGGGTTTTAAACCTTTAAATAGTAAAATAGCTATTTCTTCAATGTGCGGCTGGTATTCGGTATATTTATTCTGAAGAAAAAAAGGTATTTCAATACTGTTCATTATCATAAAAATTATATCTAAATAAGAATTTAAGTCTTTCATTTTAATATTGACATAACCTTCTTTAATTCCTTTTTGTAATATCAATGATATTTGATTGCGTTCAAATTCTGCAAAATCATCCCTGACATCTTTAACAAAATGATATTTTTCGAAAAAATCAGCTTTGAGAGTCTCGTGATAATTATAAGCTGTATTTAACAATTTGTATCGTGCAAGGGTATATTTTTCGAGCAATGTCATTGAATCTGCTTTATAATTTACAATTTTAGTCAATTCCAGTTTTACGTTATTCAGCTCTTGTTTTAGGACTTGGTTAAAAAGTTCTTCTTTGCTTTTAAAATAATAATATAAAATTCCTTTTGCTTTATGAATGTGCTTGGCAATTTCATCCATAGTTGTTTTATAAAAGCC
>JACQWN010000130.1:2937-13074 GCA_016209245.1 Bacteroidia bacterium | reverse complement strand
TGCTGACAGGAATATTATTTTTTATTATTACAATTTCTTTGGTAATTCAAATATTTCCTGTTGGTAACGCTATGATTGCCGAAAGATACACTTATGTGCCTTATATCGGTTTGTTCTTTATTTTTGGAAATTTTATTAATAATATTATTAACGATAAAATCAAATCATTAATCCGGTATAAAATTATTTTGTACCTGATATTTGGAGCTTTCGGCGTTTATTATTGTGTTTATTCGTATAACAGAGTAAAAATATGGAATAACAGTATTTCGCTATGGGAAGATGCGCTCAGAAAATATCCCGAAAGTTCATACGGTTTTTATTCGCTGGGAAATGCAAAAATGGCTCTTTCCGATTATAACGGGGCAATTCAGGACTTTGGCATTGCTTTAAAGTTAAATCCTGATTTTGCATGGGCTTATAATAACAGGGGATATGCAATGTCGAAAATAAATAAGATTCAGGAAGCCATGCAAAATTATGAAACAGCGATTAGAAAAAAACCTGATTTTGAAAAAGCTTATTTCAACAGGGGAACTATCTGGTCAGATTTAAAAAATTACGAAAATGCAATTAATGACTACAGCAGGGCTATTGAGTTGAAGCCGGCTTATCTGGAAGCTTATCTTAACAGAGGAATGGCCAGATGTAAAACCGGCGATTTTAATGGTGCATTGGAAGATTTTAATATAGTATTACAAATGGACTCCTGTAATGCTTCCGTATATGAAAACAGAGGTAATATCAAGGGTTTTTTGAAAGATTTTCAGGGTTCTATCAGCGATTTCAATGAAGCTATACGATTAACGCCCGATGATGCCTCTTCATATCTTAACAGGGCGATATCCAAAATTAATATAAAGGATACTGCCGGTGCATGTGAGGATTTAACAATCGCTGAAAATCTTGGAAATATTCAGGCAAAGGAAATGTTCAATTCATTATGTAAATGATTTGTTACTATTTATGTCTATGGTGTTTCATTCGGATTATTCCATCGAAGTACGAATTTATTACGAAAATACGAATTACGAATTCGCTGGCTATTTCGTAATTCGTAAATTCGTACATTTTTCGTACTTCGGTGGGATAATAATGCCTATACCTATTTATTAGAATGATTTTATATGAATTATACCGATTGGTTCAAACTTTTCAGTCTTGCTGCAATTCTTATTCAAACCGGCCATTTTAAAAATGAGTTGGAAATTTCGACCGAATGGAAAAATACCGCTCCTATCGGTTTTAATAATCCTGATAATAAAGAAAGCTCTGTTATACAACGTTTACTTTCAGGCATTGTGATGTGATGGGTTCAGGAAGGTTTTTTTATGTTGAGACTATTGAAAAAATTAAGTTAAAGTTTAATTGATAAATTGGGGGCTAAAGTAACATGAATCTATAGACACACACTCTGCTCCTGCGTCGTAGCCGACTTCGGCGCAGACACAACGAGATGAAAATTAATAGAGATTTACAGAGAAATTTGTTGCTTTTTATAAACGCTGTCAGGAGCTTCGCACACTGACAGGTTGATTTTCAAAACCTGACAGAGTCTGGAAGACCTGTCAGCGTTTCTATTCCAATAAGGATAAAGGTGTTTCGCGGTTAGAGATTTACAGAAGAATTATTATAAAGCTTGAAAGATTTTTTCAATTCCTTCAGCTGCACCAAAAGGCAGAGAGATATGACCGGCGGGAACATCAAAATCTCTCGGATTTATTCTGATAAGTGTTCCTCCATATCGTGAGGCGACCCCTTCCGATTGATATCTGACAGTGGCAACCGCTGTTCCTGCGCCTAATTCAATAATAACCAGCTTAAGATTATAATTTTTGTTTTTATTAAGCCATTGGTATAATCTTTCTCCCTGGTCAGCGGTTCTGTCCTGTATCCACGTCCAATCGCCGAACATAAGAATGTTAGGTCTGGCAAGTTTGCCGCAATTGGGACATTCGGGCAGAGGTTCAATTGCCTTAAAAGTATCTTCATCAATTCTTATTTTGACATTACCGGCATTCCAGTTATATGAACTACAAGGAGTAACACATTGAAAATGATGAATTGAGCCATGACATTCCTCAATCAACTCCTCTTCAAATCCGGCTTTTTGAAATTGTCCGTCAACATTTGAAGTAAAAACAAAATACCCGCCCTTTTTGACTTTACCGATTTCAAGGAGCTGATTGAATCCTTTATGCGGAACAGTGGTTCTGTAAAGATTAAGCCGGTGACCATAAAACGCCCATGCGAGCCTTGGATTTGTATCAAACCACTGCGGATTTGCCATCTGGCTAAAAGATTTGCCAAGGCGGGCAAAAGCAGGATAAGCGTTCCAGAAGCCCTGGTTCCCTCTGAAATCAGGCAAGCCCGAATCAACACCCATTCCTGCACCGGCAGTGATAAGTAGAGCATCCGCTTTTTTTACGCATTCGGCTGCTTCTTTGATATTATCATCAATATTAGTCATAGTGTATGTTATACTTTAGGTGGTATAATGTGGACAAGCCACAAACAAAAAAAGGAATATTGCCACAGATTACACAGATTTTATAAATTCATTTTTTCTTTAATCTGCTTTAATCTGTGCAATCTGTGGCATTTTTTTTTAATATTTTGCCAAAATTAGTCAGAATATTTTTGATAAAGTACTAACTAAACTGTAAATGCTTTACCGATTTTCCTTCATCTTTTATTTCAACCAAGGCATCAATTCCGATTTTAAGGTGTTTCTCGACATAGAGTTGTGTGACCTCTTTATCGCTTATTGCAGTTTTTATCCCTTCGGAAATCATCGGCTGGTCGGAAACCAGAAGTAATGCGCCGCAAGGAATTTCATTCACGAAACCGACAATAAAAATGGTGGCCGTTTCCATATCAATTGCATAAGCCCTGGTTTTTTTAAGATATTTTTTAAACCGGTCGTCATGTTCCCACACTCTGCGGTTTGTAGTGTAAACTGTGCCTGTCCAGTAATCACATTGATTTTCCCTGATTGCCGTAGAAACCGCTCTTTGAAGGCTAAATGCAGGCAAAGCAGGTATTTCAACAGGTAAATAATCGTCGGAAGTGCCATCGCCACGAATAGCGGCAATTGGCAAAATCAAATCACCTAGCTTATGTTTTCGTTTCAAACCCCCGCATTTTCCAAGATAAAGAACCGCTTTAGGCTGTATGGCGGCAAGTAAATCCATAATTGTCGCTGCATTCGGACTTCCCATGCCAAAATTGATAATAGTAATATTATTTGCTGTCGCATTGGGCATCGGACTATTTAATCCATTCACAGAAACATTATGCCACTCTGCAAAAAGATTAACATAATTAATAAAATTGGTCAATAGTATATATTTGCCAAATTTATCAAGTTCTGTCCCTGTATATCTTGGTAACCAGTTTTCAGTGATTTCTTCTTTTGTCTTCATATTATTAACCTATGTTAAAAGTATATCACAAAGATAAAATTTTTACCTGTATTTATGAATTTTTTTTAAATTTCTGATTCATATTATCTCTTTTTATCTTTCTTTGTAAAAAATTTGTTACTATATGAAATAAACATATTGAATAATTTAAAATAATAAATATGATAACAAATATCCATTTTCAAAATTTTAGAAGTATTGCTGATAGCGATATTGATCTGGGCAGGATTACTATTCTTACTGGTGCGAATAACTGTGGAAAGTCAAGTATAATTTATGGATTGCTTGCATTAAAGAATGTTGTTGGTAATCCTAATCAAAGTTTGGATAGTTGCCTTACTTTACCTTTTATGAATTTAGGGGGCTTTAGCCAGATAGTACATAAAAAAAATGAAGAATCAGAAATTGTCTTGGGAATACAGGTAAATAAAAATAACCACCACTCCCAATATACAGCCCGACTTGGTAAGAAACAATCTTCTCTAAAAATAAAATCATTAAGCAATCCAAAAATTATCATAGAAATAGAAGTTACATTCCCTTATGCTGTAAATAAAAATACAGGTTGTGAAATAAAAGCTCCTGTTGGAATATTTAAAATTACATGGAATGGAATAAGTCCTACAATAAATTTTGAAAAAAATGTCGAAGCAAAAGAAGAAGAAATCGTAAATACAAATGAAGCCGTTCATACAATATTTAATGCACCAGTCGAAGCATTAAGGACAATAGATTTTATACCGCTCAGACGCGGTTTTTCAAAACCGGTATACACTTCAGTGATTATGCAACCCCTACTAATAACAGAAGACGAATTGGCAACCCTGCTTGCTTCAGACCGTGATCTTGAAGGCAAGGTAGCAGTTTATTTAGAAAAAATTGTAGACCGTGTTTTTAGTGTCAGACCTACACTCGGCACAGGTAATTTTAATTTACAGACTAGAGATAGAAACACTGGTTTTGTTACAGATTTAGTAAATGAAGGTTTTGGTACAAATCAGTTAATATCAATTCTTTCTAAAGTTTTAAAAAAAGAAGTAAGATTAATTTGTATTGAAGAATCTGAAATTCATTTACATCCAAGTATTATGGATAAACTTGTAAGTGTTTTTATTGAAATAGCAAGGGATGAGGACAAGCAATTTCTTATTTCTTCGCATAGCGAACATATAGTTACTTCTTTATTAAATAAAGTCGCGAATAAAAAATTAGCTCTCGAAGAGTTAAAGGTTTATTATTTAAATAAAGAAAAGCAGAAAACTAAAATTGAATTACAGGGAATAAATGAAAAAGGGCAGATAAAAGGCGGTTTAAAATCTTTTTATGATACCGAACTAAATGAAATAAAGGATTTTTTCAAAATTAATGAATAAAATGGAGTTTGTATTGAATGAATGGCTTCCTGAATATTTGCGACCTGAAACTGATATTCATAAACGAAAAAATGCTATTAGATTTCTGAATGTTTTTTTTAAAAATAATGATATAATAGCCATAAGGCGACCAAGTGAATTTTTAATTAAAATTTATAAGTATGCTAAACAATACCAGGATTATAGAGAGATATATGATAATTACAAATACCTGTGCAAAATTATTTCATACGATTCTGGAAAAGTAAAAATTATTGATGATTCTGATACCATTCAATTGCCAGATAATGTTTTGAAAAAACTCATTAGTCCGTATGATAGCGATATATATCTTTTTGAAACTGCAATATGTACGAAAAATAGAATTATTATTACAACAGATACCCGTTGAATAGAACAAATGTATGATATTAAAGAATTTAAATTAATACAATTTGACCAGTTTATTAAAGAATATAAATATACTGCCAACGGTTTAAAATTTAACCTTTTGCTGAAATAATATTGCTAAATTGCTTGCATTGAGCTTGTCGAAATGTCATATTGTTAAATTGTTATAAATCAAATATTAACGATATATAAATGAATAAAAAAAGCAATTTAACAATGTTAACAATTTAACCATTTTTTAGTATAAAACTAAAATACAATCAAGAAAATGCGCTGTTTAAAAAAAATATGTACGTTTGTAAAATAATATTTTATGATAAATAGAATATGTGACACCAAATAAATTTTATCTGTTAATAAAAAATTATTTTTTTATGAAACCAATCTATTTATTATTTGCAGTAGCAATAGTATTATTTACTTATTGCTCGAAAAAAGACACTGTTCAGCTCGTTGAAAAGAACTTTCAGGAAGAAGTTCCGCTAATGACGAATCTGTCTTTTATTTTTGATAAAAACCTGGTTGAAGAACGGGACTTGAATTTCTGGGACACGGTTGAATATATTGTATTCGAGCCGGAAATAAAAGGCCGTTTTATGTGGACTGCGGAAAATACACTTGTTTTTTCTCCAATCCGGCAATTGGCTCCGTCAACAGCTTATACAGGTGAGCTTACCGACCTCCTTGTTAAAGGGAAAGCTCTGAAGCTGACCGGTGAAAAGGAATTTCAATTTCATACACCTTATCTTTCACTTATTAATGCTGTGGGTTATTGGGCTGCGCCCGACAATGAACCGGCAAATGCATCGGTGAATATTTCATTCAACTTTAATTATCAAGTTCGTCCATCCGACCTGGCTGATAAACTATCGGTCGAAATTGACGGGAATAAAAAGAATTTTACACTTATTACAAAAGAACCGGATGAATCACTGGCAATCTTTTTACCTGGAATCAAATTCGAAGACAAAACACTATCAGGGAAAATCAAAATCGCTGAAGGGATGAATGCCGCTTACGGCACTGTCGCTACACAGGAAGAAATTACCAGAGATGTTGATATTCCTACTCCTTTCAAGCTTTCTATTCAGGACATATCCGCCCAGCACGACGGTGTGACGGGAAAGGTAACAGTTTATACATCGCAGCGGATTAATACTCAGGATGCAAAAGATTTTATTTCTTTCGCACCGGAAATTCAGTACTCAATTGATGTCAAAGAACAGGAATTTATTATTTCCAGTGATGAATTTGATGCAGAAGAATCGTATGAGATTACAATTAAAGAAGGTCTTAAAGGACAGTTAGGCGGTATATTAAAGTATGACTTTACCCAAAACCTTTCATTCGGGCAACTACAGCCATGTATCAGGTTTCTCAATAAAAAAAGCGCTTACTTATCAGGAAAAGGAAGCAGGGAAATCGAGGTAAGCATAGTTAATATACCAAAAGTCAAAGTAACAATAACAAAAGTTTATGAAAATAATATCATTTCATTTATTGGAAACGAATATGGGTACTATTACGGTGATGATTACGGATACGATGATTATTATTACGACGAGTATTATTATGGCACTTCATACAGCAACGCTTATAAATACGGCGATGTCGTATATGAACAAGAATATCTGACCAAAGATTTACCGAGAAGCGGAAAGAACACCGTTATAAAGCTTGATTTTCCAGATAAGCTTCTCAATTATAACGGATTATATGTTGTAAATGTATCTTCTGTTGATGATTATTGGTTGCAGGATGGTAAAATACTCACTATCAGCGATATTGGATTAATAACAAAAGCCGGAAAAAACAAAATTCATGTTTTTGCCAATTCGATAAAAAATGCAGAACCATTATCTAATGTTGAGATTAGCTTTATAGGGGAAAATAATCAGGTTGCAAAAACAATCAAAACCGATGCCGACGGGGTTGCAATATTAGAGCAAGGTGCATTACCGGCTCCCGGCTTTAGTATTCAGCTTGTAACGGCCAGCCATTCAGGCGATTTTAATTATATTAATTTTAACAAATCACAAGTCAATACAGCAGATTTTGATATTGGCGGATTTAGGGAAAATATTTCCGGCTATAATGCATTTATTTATGGCGACCGCGACATCTACCGTCCAGGCGAAACTATTAATATTACAGGGATACTCAGAACTCATCAATGGAATGCTCCGGGACAGATTCCTGTCAAAATAAAATTTTTGCTGCCAAACGGAAATGAATATAAAACTATCAGGAAAACTTTGAACGAGCACGGTTCTTTTGAGACATCGCTTTCTCTTCCTCCGGCGGCTATGACCGGCTCATATACCGTTCAAATACTTACTTCGAATGATGTTTACATCAATTCAAAATGGGTCAAAGTTGAAGAGTTCGTTCCCGACAGGATTAATGTAAAGGTCGAGCCCGATAAAAAAGAGCTTAAGCCCGGGCAGGATTTGAATCTTCATATTAATGCCATGAACTTTTTCGGACCTCCTGCCGCACAACGCAATTATGAAGTTGAACAGTCGCTCATGCGCAAATATTTCTCCCCCAAAAAGAACTACGGCTATAATTATGATATTGTAGGCGCAGAATCATATTTTCAAAAAATTGTTCGAACAGGAAAAACCGATGACCAAGGAAATGCTGTCGAAACTTTCCATATTCCCGAACATTATGCTCATATGGGAGTTTTGCTGTCAGATTATTTTATTACGGTTTTTGATGAAACATGCAGGCCTGTCAACCGCCGTAAAAGCATTAATATTTATACACAGGATGTTTTTTATGGAATTGAGTATTGCGATAGTTATTATAAGACAGGTATTCCGGTGCAAATTCCTGTTATTGCAGCAGATAAGGATGGTAATGCTTTAAATAATATCCCTGCTGAAATAACGCTTATCAAGCATGAATATAAAACGGTTTTAAATAAATCGGGTGAATATTTCAGGTACCGTTCCGAACATGAAGAGAAAATTTTGGAAAATCAAGTTATTACTATAAACGGGACAGAAACTGTTTATTCATTTATACCCGATATGTCGGGAAATTACGAAATAAGAATATCTGCTCCGGATATCAATACTTATGTTTCAAGAACTATATATTGTTATGGATGGGGAATGACAAGTTTCAGCTCGTTCCAGGTGAATAACGACGGGAAAATTGATATTGTAGCCGATAAAGAACAATACCAGGTCGGCGATAAAGCGAAGCTCATTTTAAGGGCGCCTTTCTCTGGGAAAGTCTTGGTTACGGTTGAAAACAACAAAGTAGTGGAGTATTTTTACAAAGAAACTGATAAAAGGGCTTTATCATTCGATTTGAATATTAAAGAAGAATATATTCCTAATGTTTATATAACTGCAACTTTATTCAAGCCGCATGAAAAAACAGACCTTCCATATACTGTGGCCCATGGTTTTGCTTCATTAATGGCGGAGAATCCTGTCAATAAGCTTACGGTGCAAATTGAAGCGGCTAAGCAATCCCGTTCAAATACTAAGCAAAAAATAGTAATCAGGTCAAAGCCGAACTCTGCAGTTACAGTTGCAGCAGTTGATGAAGGCATATTACAGGTAACGGGGTATGAAACTCCCGACCCATATAATTATTTCTATGCCAAACGGGCGCTTGAAGTTAATTCATATGATATATATCCGTACCTGTTTCCTGAAATTATTGCATCGCTTCAGGGTGGCGATGGCATGGATATGGAAAAACGCATTAATCCTATGACAAATAAGCGGTTCAAATTAGTTTCATTCTGGAGCGGCATACTCGAGACCGATAACAGCGGCGAAGCAGAGTTTGAAATTAGTATTCCCCAGTTTAGCGGCGATTTGCGTATAATGACAGTAAATTATAAAGCTCAATCTTTTGGTTCAGCTTTTACAAATATGAAAGTTGCCGACCCTCTCGTAATAAGCACCGCCTTACCACGCTTCCTTAGCCCTGGCGATACCATTGATGTTCCGGTGAATCTGTCGAATACTACAAAAAATAAAACCGGTTGTACAACAAAGCTCCAGGTAAATGGCCCGTTACAGGTTATCGGGAAAGAAACTATGAAACTGGATATTGGAGCGAACTCCGAAAGCGTAGCCCTGTTTAAAGTTGCCTCCTTACCTAAAATTGGCGAGGCAAAAGTCACTGTTCTGGTGGAAGGCAACGGCGAAAAATTTACAAATGAAACAGATATCACCGTCCGTCCGGCATCCCCGCTTATCAAATACAACGGCTGCGATATTATTTACGCCGGTGAAACCAAAGTGATTAAAATGGATGCAAGTAGTTTTATCGCTTCAAGCATAGATAATAAATTAATTGTGAGCAAATCGCCGTTGATACAATTCTCCGACGATCTGGAATATCTGCTCCGTTATCCGTATGGATGCATTGAACAGACTGTTTCATCAGCTTTTCCGCAGATTTATTACCAGGATATTATCAAAGATATTTTCAAAGGAAAAGATAAAAACAATATCTCGGGCTATAATGTTCAGGAAGCGATCAAACGGCTCAAGCTTATGCAATTATACAATGGTGGGCTTACTTACTGGCCTGAAGCCGGCTATGAAACATGGTGGGGTACCGTTTACGGCGCACATTTTCTGGTCGAGGCAAAGAAAGCCGGATTTGATGTTGACGCCGATATGCTTGAAAAAATATTCGATTACTTAACAAGCAGATTAAAAAAGAAAGAGTTTACAACTTATTATTACAATACTAACAAGAAAAAGGATATTGCTCCAAAAGAAGTGCCTTATTCGCTCTATGTACTTGCTTTGGCTGATGAGCCGCAGCGGGCAGTTATGAACTATTATAAATCGAATATTGAACAGTTAAGTCTCGACGGGCGCTATCTTCTGGCAGCGGCATTTGCTCTTGCAGGCGATAAAAAAAGCTTTGAGCAGATATTGCCTGATGCATTTGAAGGGGAAGTCAGC
>JACQWN010000130.1:0-2897 GCA_016209245.1 Bacteroidia bacterium | reverse complement strand
TGAAGGGGAAGTCAGCATCCCGTCGTTTGGCGGCAGCTTTTATTCACCTGTAAGAGACGAAGCCATTGCTCTCAATGCTTTACTTGAAACCGACCCTGATAATTCTCAAATCGGCTTGATGGCTAAACATATCTCTGAAGCCCTGAAAAACAAACGCTATATGAATACACAAGAACGGTCATTCAGCTTCCTTGCAATGGGGAAAATAGCAAGAAAAGCCGTTCAAAGCTATATTAAAGCAAGCATTAAAAAAAATAATAAAGAAATAGCTGCATTCGACAATAAAACCCTGACTCTTACAACAAAAGAGCTTAACGGAACCGACTTTGAAATTTCCACACAAGGCACCGGTCAGCTCTACTATTTCTGGGAAGCTGAAGGAATCAGCTCTACAGGGGAATATAAGGAAGAAGACAGCTATATGAAAGTCAGAAAAGAATTTTATGACAGAAACGGTTATCGTATTACAGACAATACCTTCAAGCAGAACGATCTTATAGTTATTAAGCTCTCAATCGTAGGCGAATATTCCGCCACTATTGAAAATGTAGTAATATCCGATATTCTTCCGGCTGGCTTTGAAATTGAAAATCCAAGGATAACCGAAACCTCACAGGTTGACTGGGTTTACAAAGACATTTTCAGGGGCTACCCCGAGTATCAGGATATCCGCGACGACCGAATGAATCTGTTCGTTACGGTTACCGGCAGGCAGAGTAATTATTATTATATGGTAAGAACCGTATCCAAAGGCAAGTTCAAAATGGGTCCGGTCGGCGCCGATGCTATGTACAACGGGGAATATCACTCATATAATGGAGCGGGGACTGTTGTTATTTATTAACAGAAAAGGTCGCGAAACAATTTTCTTTTAAATCATATAATAACGAATAAAATTTGATACGAGAAAAATTTTTGGGTTTAATAAAATAAATTAATTTTGACCTGATAAAAATGTATTCGTAAATCATACAAAAAGAGAAATGTATTATATGATTTACTTTCAAAATATTTTTTTATTAAATAAAATAGATATTTTATATGAACCTTAAAAATATTGCTGAAAAAATTTTTGAAGGCACAAAAATTATTGGAACCCATTATTTGTCAAAAAAAGATATAAATGAAGAATCTATTTTGTGCTTACAACCAGAAGATTTTCCTGATGGAAGTTTAAAAATCAGTGATAACACAAAATTTATTAAAGATTCTACCTATCAAAAATATTACAGTAATAACCCCATCAATAATTGCAAACTATATTACAATGATTTTTTGTACAATACAACTAATTCTCAGTTATATATTATCCAAGAAGATTATGATTTTATCAAAAAAGATTTTAAATATACAATTTTACCCTCTGAAAAATTTCTTATAATTCGCCCTTACGGATATTTAATGAATTTTTTAAATAATTCTAGTGTTGCGACAATTTAATTTTAAGACCTCACAAGTTTTAGAAACCTGTGAGGTCTGGATTAAAAAATTGTTTTCAATGTTTCATTTTTAAATTGTCAAGACACTAGTTGTAAAAAATATTTTGAAGAGGAATTAATAAAAGCATATCTTAGCGATTATCCAAATAAACTTGAATTAATTTATAAAATTGATATACCCGATGATTTAGCAGATATTGAAGAAATTTTCAATGAGGGTATCAGACCTGATAAAAAGTTAGTTGATGATTTAAATAAAATTAACATTAGACAAGGACTTATGACACTTGCTAATGTCATTAAAAGAATAGGATATAATGAAATCAATATGGATACCCAAACCTATTTTCAACGCAAACAAGGACTTTGGTCAAATGAGGTAAAAAGTCGTTTTATAGAAGCATTAATTGTAAGGCAACCGGTACCTGCTTTTTATTTTGATGCTACAAATAAGGATAAATGGCTGATTGTTGATGGTTTACAACGATTATGTGCGGTTAAAGAATTTGTCATAAGCAAAAGTCTAAAATTAAAAGATTTATACTATCTGCCAAAAGAATACGAAAATAAAACATTTGAACAATTACCTCGTGCAGCTCAAAGAAGTATTGAAGAATACGAAATCATTACATATAATATTGAATCACCAACACCAACGGAAGTAAAATATAAAATTTTCAAGTCAATAAATACAAGTGCATTAATTCTGACGAACCAGGAAATTCGTCATGCACTCAATCAGGGAAACCCTATGCATTATTTTATAGAGAACAGAGGTAAAGAAATTCCCATAAAAGAATTAGCACACCCAAATCAACCAGTTTTACTTTTAGAACAGCAAATCAATGCATGGTTAAACGAAATTAGTCCAAATATCTGGGTAAAATCAATTTATCATCAAATTGATAAAACAAAAATTATTCCGCTCTTCGGGTATTACAGCGGAGGCGGAGATTTTGAAAAAAAACCTTTTAAGGCAAAAAATATTGGATTCGGTATAAGTTATGTATTTTCAGTTGTTATGGCAATTCTTACCGCCCAAAAGGATGATTTAGTTATTATTGAGAATCCGGAATCACATCTTCATCCAAAAGGACAATCTAAACTCGCCGAATTATCTGCTATTGCAGCCCAAAACGGTGTGCAGATTTTCCTTGAAACGCATAGTGATCATATTTTAAACGGAGTTAGAGTTGCTGTAAAAGAACATAATATTAATAATGATTGTGGCATTAATAACGATTTGGTCAACATTTTTTATTTTGACAAACATAAAGAAGAAGATACAAGTAGAGTAACTTTTATAAAAATTGATTCTAAACCTAAAATGCCTTTTTAGTTAATAACTATGTAATTTAGTTAGCGGTATATTGAAAGCTTCAAATATTTTTCTCTGTCTTTTTGATATTTCTGTGATAAAAGGCGTAGTATCATAGAGTTTAACAATTTTAATTTTGC